>JAEOTY010000198.1 GCA_016839625.1 Candidatus Hodarchaeota archaeon | reverse complement strand
CTAAAATCGAACCTGATATTGAGGGTTTCTATGTAAAATTAGAAGGTATTGACGTAGGAGAACCTTCAGTACGAGAAGCTGACGGATCAGAACGAACTATATATCCCATGGAGGCTCGTGTTCGAAACTTAATTTATTCCGCACCATTAAACTTGAGAATGAGACCTGTATATGTAGATGCAGGAATTGAAAAAGAGGAAGAGGTTGTTGTAGCTTACATTGGCCGATTACCTATTATGCTAAAATCTAAATCATGTTTATTATATAACTTGAATCAAGATGACCTAACACGGTTAGGGGAGGATCCAGAGGATCCAGGGGGTTATTTCATCATCAATGGATCAGAAAGGGTAATTGTGACACAAGAATATTTGGTTTCAAATCGTGTTTTGGTTGATGAAGGTCGTAAAGGTTCATCTACAACTTCAGTGGCAAAAGTTTTTAGTACTGTTGCAGGTTTTCGTTCCTTAGTTTCCGTTCAACGTAGGAAAGATGGCAGGCTACTCGTGAATTTTTTCAGTGTACCTAGACCATTACCTCTCGCAGTTCTTATCAAGGCCTTGGGAGTAACAATTGATAGAGATATCGCAAATTTAGTAACAGATGATCCTGAACTGATCCAAGAGTTGTTACCAACCCTTCGTGAGGCAGCAGAAATAGTGGATCAGGAAGAGGCCTTGGATTTCATTGGAAAAAGAGTTGCTGTTGGTCAAACAAGACAATATCGAATATTACGGGCAAAACAGGTATTAGACAACTATTTATTACCTCATGTGGGGAAAGATGAAAGGTATCGTAGTCAAAAAGCTCTCTATCTGGCACAAATGGCTTTGAAAGTAATTGAACTTAACCTTGGACGAATCGACCCTGATGATAAAGATCATTATGCTAATAAAAGACTGAAATTAGCTGGAGAGATGCTAACCAGTCTATTTAGAGTTGCATTTCATTCATTATACCGTGATATCAAATATCAATTAGAAAAAGGAGCAAGAAGGGGTAAACTACCTAATTTAAGGGTTGCTATGAGAGCTGACGTTATTACTGAACGTATTCGCCATGCTCTTGCAACAGGTAACTGGGTTGGAGGTAAAGCAGGAGTTTCCCAGTTGTTAGACCGAACAAATTACATGTCAACTTATAGCCATCTCCGTCGTGTAATTAGTCCATTAATTCGAAGTCAAGCACATTTTGAAGCAAGAGATTTACATGCGACTCATTGGGGAAAAATTTGCCCTAATGAAACCCCAGAGGGTCCTAACTGCGGTTTGGTGAAAAACCTAGCAATGCAGGCATATATCTCCATCGGTACATCTGAATTTCCAGTGAGCGATTTCATTTTCCAAAATTGTGCCGTAACAGCAGTTACAGAGGCTATAGATCATCAGGGAGTACACATTCTTTTAAATGGGAACTTGATTGCAACGACACGCCAACCTGAAGAAGCTTTCAATTTAATTCGTGAGGCAAGGAGAACCTCCAAACTTTATCATGAAATAAACTTAGCTTATTTTGAAGAAAATCGTGTGATCTCAATTAATACGGATGAGGGTCGTGTTCGAAGGCCTTTAATTATTCTAGACCATGAAACAGAAGGATCAAAAAAAGTAGCTGTTCCACGTTTAAAGAAAATTCATGTTGAAAAATTAAAGAAAGGGGACATTAATTTCTCTGATTTGCTCAAGGAGGGAATCATTGAATTTCTCGATGCTGAAGAGGAGGAAAATGCCTTTATTGCAATGACTTTAGATGAAATTCAACCTGAACACACACATGTCGAAATTTCTCCTTCTGCGATTTTAGGTATTTGTGCATCTATCATTCCTTATGCGGAACACAATCAATCTCCCAGAAACACTTATGAAGCTGGAATGACGAAACAAGCTTTGGGGCTATATGCATCCAACTTCTATTTTAGGACAGATAGACGTTCACATATTTTGCAGGCACCACAAATTCCTTTAGTCGGTAGTAAGTCAATGGAGGTTATTGGATTCAACGATCGCCCTGCGGGCCAAAATTTCATTGTAGCTATCCTAAGTTTTCAAGGATATAACATTGAAGATGCTATTATTCTAAATCGTGCTAGTGTTGAACGGGGTCTTGCCCGTAGTCACTTCTTCCGATCATATGTAGGTGAAGAAAAGAAGTATCTTGGAGGACAGGAGGATCGTTTCGAGATACCTCAAAAAGGAGTTCGTGGGTATCGTGCTAAGGAAGTTTACCGGCATCTAAGTGAAGTTGACGGAATAATTGAACCAGAAATTGAAGTTGGAGGTGGCGATATTTTAGTGGGTCGGACTTCAAGACCAAGATTTCTAGAAGAATATATTGAATTAGAATCTCTAGAGTCTTCGACACCTCAACGGCGTGAAACTAGCCTTGCAATTCGTCATGGAGAAAAAGGAATTGTAGACGGAGTGATATTAACAGAAACATCCGAGGGAAGCACTTTAGTGAAAATTAAAGTAAGAGATCAACGAATTCCAGAGCTAGGGGATAAATTCGCTTCTCGTCATGGTCAGAAAGGAATCATTGGTCATATCGTTCCTCAAAGGGATATGCCTTTTACTGAAGATGGAGTAGTACCTGATCTAATTATAAATCCTCATGCTATCCCAAGTCGAATGACCGTTGGACAGATGATTGAGTGTATGAGTGCAATTGTTGCATGTTATAATGGAAAACAAATTGATGCCACTTTATTTGAAGCGCCAGATCCGGAAGATATTTCGAGCGAACTTCGCAATCTAGGTTTCCATTCTTATGCTGAATCAGTGATGTATGATGGAATGACTGGACAGAAACTACCTGCCCGAATTTTTATTGGTCCCACTTATTATCAGAAGTTACACCATCTTGTTGCAGACAAGATACACGCACGAGCAAGAGGGCCAATCCAGATTTTAACGAGACAACCCACTGAGGGGAGAGCTAGAGAAGGAGGTTTACGATTTGGAGAAATGGAACGTGATTGTTTAATTGGACATGGAGCCGCTCTTTTATTGAAGGAGAGATTATTAGAAGAATCCGACAAAACTGAAATTTTCATATGTGAGAAATGCGGACTAATTGCTACTTGGGATCGTAAGAAAGATCAAACTTATTGTAGTGTATGTGGAAACGTTGATACAGGAATTTTTAAGATCGCAATATCTTACGCATTTAAACTACTTCTTCAAGAATTAATGGCTTTAACAATCAAACCCCAACTCATTTTGATGGATTCAACTTACTGAATAAAGTGATTAAAATGGCAGAAGAAAGTAGTAGGATGAGAACAGCAGGTTTCTATAAAAAAGCAAAACGAATTCTAAAGCTTGCTAAGAAACCAGATAGATCGGAGGTATTTTTAGTCATCAAGATTACAGTTGTTGGAATGGGAATCTTAGGACTTATTGCTTGGCTGATTCGATTTGTGATTTTTGTAGTTGTTCTACAACGCGAGTATTAATTTTTTGTAAGAAAGGAAATTTATCTCAAATTTAGAGGAATCTGGTCAGATTGTTGGAAAAAGTAGGGATTTTCTGTTTTAAAGTAAAAAAAGGGCAAGAATTTAATGCAGCGGAAGCAGTTGCCACTCGTGCTGAAATAAAGCATCTTGATGTCAAAACTGTTTTGGTAACAGAGATTCAGGGTTATCTTTTTATTGAGGGTGATGTTGAAGATATTACTCAAGCGGTTGAGAGTGCGCATTATATTGGTAAACAATTGGGTCGTGTTCCTGTTTCTGAACTAGAAGGACATCTAATACCCACACCCGTTATTGAAGGTTTGAAGAAAAATGATATTGTTGAAATAGTAAATGGGCCATTTAAAGGATCACAAGCTCGAATTTCCTCTATTTATCATGCGCGAGAAGAAATTACCGTTGATTTACTAACAAGTAGTGTTACCATCCCAATCGTTCTTCACGCAGATTCAGTGAAACTCATCAAATCAAGTGAAGATGAAGATAAGGAAGAACTTGGACTATAAATTTTTATAAAATGCTTATTTTCCTAATTTTAAAATCAGTTTGCCCTCAAATGACTTAATACTGTTCTGAATATCTGTCAAGATGAACCTAATATCCGTATAGCTGTTATAGGGCTGATTCTTGAAAATTTAAATGTAGGGGTCACTTATATTACCAACATTTCCATTTAAATGAGAATAATCTCAATTACAATCCCCTAACTTAACTAAAGCGCAATTAACATAACTTATTAATTGGAAAAAAAAAATGCCCACATGTCGGACTTATGCAATAAGAGACCCAGAACTTAAAGATCGAATCGAGAAAAAGCGCAATATTAGGTGAACTATAACGACAATCTCAATGGTCAAGTCAAAAAGCAAACACAACAAAAAATTAGAACAAATTGATTCATTAGTTTCCTTATTAAAGCAAAACTCGGTAATAGGCCTTGTGAATCTGAGTGGAATTAGTTCAAAGGCTCTTCAAGGTATTCGATCTTCAATGAGAGTAGGAGAGGTCGAAGCAACATTAAAAGTGGCAAAAAATACCATAAAAACATTAGCTTTAGAAAAGGCAAATGAAAAGAGTATCACAAAACTAATACCGCATATAAACGGTTCATGTGCTTTGATATTCACAGATACGAATCCATTCAAGCTTCAAAAGTTTTTAAATCAAAATCAGGTTCCTGCTCCTGCAAAAACAGGTCAAATATCACCTATTGATGTGTTTATCCCCGAGGGCGTAACGAATCTAGATCCAGGACCGATAATTAGCGAACTTGGATCAATTGGGTTACAGACGAGAATTGAAAAAGGAAAAATCAGGGTAACTAAAACAGCTAAGGTGCTTTCAATTGGTGATACTGTATCTGAGGCTCATGCAGCAGTGCTAGCTCGTCTTGGAATTCAACCTTTTAAGGTCGGTTTAAAGCTCGGTACTATACTGGAAAAAGGGGAACTAGTTGACGGGAGCATTTTAGACGTAGATGAAAGCAAAATACTTGCAGATTTACAACAAGCTTATCTAAATGCATTGTCTCTAGCTATAAATCCCAAGGTTTCGTATTATTCTGATGTTGCAACTCCAATTTTATTACAAACGGCAATTTCCCAAGCAATGGCCTTATCATTAGAATCTAATATTGTCACTGACAAAACCATTGATCTATTCATAGTTAAAACTTCAAAACAAGCCGAACTCCTTAAAGAGAAAGTTTTGAGCGAACACCCTGAAATAGAATTCTAACAAGCTGAAATTATTCCTTTTAAAGCATCCTTAATTTCCGATTTTTATTCTAACAGTTGATCGACATAGTTTTTTGGTATAAATGGAGTTAAATCTTCGTATTCTTGTCCAGTTCCTAGATATAGAACAGGAACTCCGCCAGTGGCAAAAGTTACTGATATTAATGCTCCTCCACGAGTGTCTGCATCCATTTTTGCTAGAATAATTCCATCTAATGGGACTTCTTTATGAAAATCTTTTGCTTGTTCCGTTGCATCATTTCCCGCTAATGCATCTACAATTAAAATAGTATAGTCTGGTTCTGTAACTCGATAAATTTTTTTCATTTCTTCCATTAAATCTCGATTCACAGCCATTCTTCCTGAGGTGTCTATTATCACCGCATCAGCGTATTTTGCCTTTGCATGCGCAATAGCATCATATGCTACAGCTGCAGAGTCACTACCATATTTACCTGTGATTATTTTTACACCTATTCTATCTGCATGGATTTGTAATTGTTCTTGAGCTCCTGAACGGAAAGTATCACTTGAAGCAAGTACTACCCGAAATCCTTCTTTCTTTAACATATAAGATAGCTTGGCGATGGTTGTTGTTTTTCCAGTTCCGTTTATTCCTAGGAATAGAAAAACCAGAGGTTGGTTTGTGGTCAGATGAGTGGATTTCTTTCGATTAGTTTTTAATTCTTCAATAAGATTTAATGGTTTTTTTGGAGAAATAATTTCAGTAATAATGGGTTTTGCGAAAACTGGGATCATTTTTGAGAGATCACTGAATCTTTTAGCACGTTTTCCAAGCATTTTTGTCTTAAGCTTTCGAGAAATCTCTTTTGATACTGTTAGAGAGACATCATTTGATATAAGAATCAGTTCAAATTCACGGATTGCTGTCCTTACATTTTTTTCATTGATTTCGTATGTGGAAACTTTTCTAAGAAAAACGTTCATTCTTTTTTTTAAAGCTGACAATTCTGATAAGAACCCCCAAAAACTAAACGGTTTTGCAAGCTCTAACTTGCTTTATAGGTAAATTTGATATTCTTGAAGGATTTGTATTAATTCCTGTCTGCTAATATTTAGCTGCTGAGTGAATTTTGAGTATTGTTCTTGGAGTCGTTTTATACCATTCTCTAGGTTTTCGATCTGGTTTTTATTCCTTTCTTTAGAATCTTTAAGTTCTGTAAGAAGTGTTACTCCAGATCCTAGAGAAATAAATGTTTTTTGAGGATCTTTTATCGTACATAAAATGAAATTCGAACCCCCGATAGGGACTAGGATTTCGTCTCCTCGTTCTTTCGATTTTAGCTCATTTTGTGTTGTTATTGAATCATTTAATGAACCAATAACACTTGAAATAAGATTACTTTGTTGTTCAATCGCATTAATATTGGCTTGTAGTTGGTCAATTCCTTCTTGAAGATTTCTTACACGGTTCAGAACTTCATCAGGTATAGATGGTGTTGACATACATCAATCCTCAAATGGAATCTTAAAGTCTGTGCTAACCAATTTTTGAACGAAGGGATCCGTGATTTCTTCAGGTGAAATCTTTTCGATTGACATAATTCTTATTTGTCGTCTTTTTAGACGATTTCGGCTCCCGAATTCTGAAAACATTTTTTCTTTAGCATTTTCTTCTGTTAAAGCACATAATTCTTTGGAAAATGGTGTCGTTTGACGTTTTTGTTTGAAAACTCCTGAAATTCTAAATATTTTAACAGATTTATTTTGTTTCATGCAATTTCACCATTTCTATGCGATTTATCTTCAATTTGATTCAGTTTACAACTCTTTTTAAAATTGATTCGTTTTTTCTCGTAGATTTTTTCGATTTATTAAGAGAAACAACGCGTGATCTCCATTATCTCAATCCCTGTTGTTTCTCGTCCAATGAGAATTCCTTTAGTATTACCAGCCATTCCAGAGGCAACAAACTCTGAACCTTTGTTAACGCTCCCAACTCCAACCTGTTGTAGGTGGAGTATATCTTTAATTTCGGAGATTTCTTCTTCACTTGCTAGTGGTGTAAACAAACCTCCATTGTTTGTAATAAATGCAAGACTTCCGACTAAATCCGATTGTGCAATTTTCTTTGTTTCTAGTGGAATATTTAATGTGTCAGATATGGTTTTTCTGATTTTTGGCGGAATAATGGGTGATATTAAACCACCATAATCATTAGCGAGAACAACGTTACCGAATGCAAAGAATTCTGAAGCTTGATAGACTGGTAGATCGACCTGCTTAATTTGCTCTAAAACTTCTGATGAAATCACGTTCGAGACTACCATTCCAAAAGAATTTGCTACTACTAGAGAACCTATAATATTATCCGAAATATTGGATATTTTAACTTCTAAGAGTCCTTGTACGAGGTTTTGCAAAGATACAGGGGTATTATTTGGTAAAAATGCAAAGTTTTCCGTAATGAGCATTTTTACTCCAATGTGGATACTACCAAGAAAGTCAACGAATTCAATCTTCATATTCGGAACTCCCAATACCAAAAGAATTTGTGAATTTTTTGCTTAAAACTGAGATTAAAAACAGTCAGTCATCCTAGGTAAACAGTAACAATGTCGTCTTCCGTTTTTACAGCACGAATTCTTATTCTTCTAGGGGGATGTTGAATACCACGAGCCCACATGAATTCATTCACTTCTGGGTCGATAATAACTTCATCACACCTGAGATGACGCTTAACAAAGGCCCTCAGATGTCGTATTGCTCTTGGAGTCCTCCTTGGTCGAGGAATCCGTCGTCCATATACTACCTTGCTGAATGGAATGGTATAGAGCCTTTCTTCGATTATTGAGTCTGACGGTGTTTCACTCATTAGCTCTTCTATCCTTATGGTTTAATTTTTCTAGAACGCCATTGCCTCTTTTTCGGATTACTCGTTACGTTTCGCGAGGTTTTCATAATAACCCAAGTTGGAACAGTTTGATTTGAATTCATTTGCTTTCCAAGTCGTATCTTTTTTGCATGGTGTTTGTATCTTGCCATCTGTTTTCATCCTCATTTTCTCTGAACTTTTTCGGAAGGACCCATTGTTGTTTTAAAGCTAATAGATTTAATCTGTCCTGCTCCTTTTGGGAGTTTTCCAGTAAGCGCTTGCAAAATAGAATTTGCATTCTCTGCTAGAACTTTGTCATCCTGATTGGCCTTTCCAATTTTTGTATTGATAACGGGAGTTGATTTTAGTCTCAGTTTTACTGTACGGTTGTATCTTTCGACAAATTTATCAATTTCAGCTCTTGGAGGAATGGGTTTTGGCATCTTACCTCTTGGTCCTAGCGTTTTTCCAAGAAACTTAGCTACAGTAGGCATTAATGGAGGTTCCGCAAGGAAAAATGAGTATTCATTGGCAAATTTTTTCGTGTTCTTTGGCTCCTTGGCTAATGTCTCGATTTCTTGGCGACTTAATGTCGTCAATCCAGAATCCTTTGACTTAACGGCAAGATCACCCTCTGCAAAGATGGCAATGCTGGATTTGCCTCCCAAATCATTAGGAACCAATGTTTCTAAGTTTATCCTATTTGCAGGATTTTTTAAATCAATATCACGAAGACCAATGGAAATTTCAACAGATTCAGTAAAGTTTCGGTGCTTTCTCTCAATACTTCTAGCTTTGGCTCGAGATATTGCT
>JAEOTY010000197.1 GCA_016839625.1 Candidatus Hodarchaeota archaeon | reverse complement strand
TTGACACCCTCGCCAAGTAACTTAAAGTAATTCTTGATAGATTTTTTTGGTCTCACAACCTCGGGAAAATCATTGAGTACGAATAGAAGTGAGAAACTCATGATAATAAAAGCTATTCCTTGGAAAAAAAAGACTGTTTGACGAAAATAGAGAGTTGCAAAATAGCCTCCGATTACAAAGGCGATTGATCCGACCAAATTTCCTATCACCCTCCATCGTCCCATGAAGAATTTATATGTTTGCCGCTTTGGATCAGCCTCGTTTGCCGCTACTTTGTAATTGTTATCAAACCAAGTCATTATAGCACCAGACTCTTGTGAAGCCGCAAACGCCTGTAAACAATAAACAATTAACAACGAATCAAAAGTTTGGGAAACCGCTAATAATCCATAAGATAATCCAAAAGTCATGAAAGATGTAAATAAGATCCATTTCTGTCCAATCCAGTCCCCAAGAGTGCCGCTAGGGTAGTCTAAAATTGATTGTAATATGAGTGAAATTGCTAGAAGAATACCTAACTGCCCATATCCCACCGTGTCGATAACAAACAAGACGTAGAAAGTATCAGAAAGGCTCCAAATAAATTGCACAAAGACAAATGTGATTACAACTTTTTGGGCCAGTGTTTGTGCCCGATTTGGTAAATTTTGTATTCCCAGAAGGGCCATTAATGGTCTGAAGATCATAAGTCATTTTACCTTTTGTTTTTTCTTTTTAGTAGAGTTTTAATTCCTTGTCAGGTTAATAATAAGAACGTCTTGCTCACTTTTTAATCAGAAACTTAAAAATAAGCAACTCCTAATAAAGTTACTATCTTGGCAAACTTTTTTAAATAAATTCACTAATGTATTCGGTTTTTCCTTGTTTAAACAACGGTAGATTCATAAAAAAAGAAATTAATTTGATCTATGTGGTTTAATTGCAACCTTTTGATTTATTTCCTACCTCTCTTCAGAAAATTTTAGTTAAACTAGAGGATCAAGACCGAAAAGAACGGGAAGCTAAACTCGATCGAATGCAACGGCTGAGGCAGATCCCTCGTGAAACAGGAGAGTTTCTGTACCAGTTTTTAACAAGTTTTGTCCCACAATTCCCTCAGTTCATCGGACTTGAAATAGGAAGTTCTGGAGGATATTCAACACTTTGGCAGGGAATGGCTTTAGTGACTAGTGCTTGTGGAAAGTTAATTTCTTTGGATCATGATCCAAAAAAATATCGGTTAGCCTATGAGAATATCAAAGCTACAGGAATCGATCAATATGTTACGTTAAGTCAAGGAGATGCCAAGGATTATCTCAAAAACAGTCAAGGAAAATTCTCTTATGTCTTTCTTGATGCTGAAAAAGAAGATTATCTCGAATTTTTTATGTTGCTGAAGGATCATGTGTCAAGTGGAACAGTTTTGATAGCAGATAATGTTATTAGTCATAAAGACGACGTACTCAACTTTTTAGAGATGATCCACGAAGATTGTAGAGTTTCATCTATAATATTACCCGTGGGCCAAGGTTTAGCCTATGTTCGATGGATATAATAACATCTTCTTAGATATAACACAGCTAATGGTAAGATTCTTTGAAAAAAGGAAATATTTTTATACCAGAAACAATGAAGTCTTTTCTGGTGATGTTTTGAGTATTGGAAAAGTCGGATCGAAAGGGGAACTTTTCCCCCCTAAAGACCTTCGGTTGAGAATTGGCTTGAAAGAAGGGCAAACAGTCCTTTATCGTGTTGTAAATGGCCGTTTAATAGTTGAAAAGCTTTTAACAATTGATGAAGTATTAGAGAAACCCTCCAAAATAACAGTTTCTCATAAAGAATTAAAGGAAGAGCGGCTTCAATTAACAAAGGATGCCAGTAGGTGAAGCTATTTTTAGATAGTTCCTTTTTTTTCCCTTTAATCCGAGTTGAAGTAAAGGAACTTCAAAAACAGGATGAATTAAATTTATTATCAGATGAAAAATTCAGAATCTTTCGATCAGAACTAGTTACCTTTGAATTATCAGCAAAAGGTACTAAATTTGTTAGTAATGGAATTCTGGACATCGAAGATGTTATCGATGGGTTAAATCTTATTGTTTATAATTCATCGATTGATGTAATTCCTATTCACCATTCAGAAATTCAAATTTTAGCTGCTTCTTTGCGTGGAGAACACACAGACTTTATTGACTGTTTGACGCTTGCATCGGCAGTTCATTATGCTGATATATTTCTTACACTTGATGAAGTGCTTTGTGGAAAATCACAAAAGAACTGGAGCCAACTCCTTACACAAATTAATGAAAATTTCTCTGTTGAATTATGGAGAAATTTCCTTAAAACAATGTAATCATCTTCTTAGAATGAAAAAAACTAGTTAAGAAACTCTAAAATTAGGAAAAAACGGTTCCAGACTACTGATAAGTCTCTTCTTCTTTCAAAACTCGTCTTAGAATTTTCCCAACTTGACTCAAAGGTAGTTCCTCTCGGAACTCCACAGCTCTGGGTCGTTTGTAACCCGCCATACGATCCCGACACCATTCAATGAATTCTTCTTCAGTTGTAGTTTCCCCTTCTTTTAACACGATAAAGGCTTTTACATACTCGTTACTGGGGTCATCTTCACGGGGTAATCCAATAACAGCAGCAAGCTCAACCATAGGATGTTCATAGAGTTTATCCTCAATTTCACGTGGATATGCTTTCAATCCAGAGACATTTATCATGTCTTTTTTCCGATCAGTGATGATAGTAAAACCTTCTTCATCTAAATGCCCAATATCCCCTGTTAAAAAGAATCGCATTCCATCTATTTCCCGAAAAACTTCAGCTGTTTGTTCTGGTCTATTCCAATAGCCTTTAAAGATTTGTGGACCAGCAAGAGCAATTTCGCCATCCTCACCAATTGCCAGCTCTTTAGTGCCTGTATCCAAATCAACAATCTTGACAAAAGTATCTGGAATCGGTAAACCAACAGTACCAAACTTTCGTGTGTCTTTATTTGTTGGATTTGCATGTGTTTGGGGTGATGTTTCCGTAAGTCCGTAGCCCTCGAAAACTATTGCCCCAGTAACTTCCTCAAATTTCTTTGCCACTTCAGGTGGTAAAGGAGCTGCTCCAGAACCACAAGCATTTAATGAACTTAAATCATATTTATCGACATTAGGATGATTGGCGATGGCAGCGTACATCGTAGGTACAGCATGTAATACAGTGCCTTTATATTTGTGAATTGATTCAAGGACCACAGTTAGAGGGGGATTACCCGCCCGTGGATCAGCAATCACTATCACTGTCCCTGCAACATAAACTGCTACGAGCATCGTCAATGTCAAACCATAGGAATGATACCATGGAAGAGCACCGATTAAGACTTCTTCACCATATCGATAACGGAGCGGATCATCAACGGAGAACTCTTCTGTAATGAGCTGGACATACTCGTCATGTTGAAGAATATTACAGTAGAGATTACGATGAGAGAGCATGGCTCCTTTTGGAGTGCCAGTAGTTCCCCCTGTGTAGAGAATTAAAGCGAGATCTTCCTCTGGGTTAAGTTCTATTTTAGGTGCAGTTGGTTCTGTCGTTGAAATAATATCATCATAAAAGACAGTAATGTTTTCTTGATAATATGGACTCTTAGGTATTTTTCCGAACATACTACCCAGAAGAGCTTTTGTCTTAGGCAAATATTTCCCTACGCTGCATACTACAACAGTTTCTATGTCCGTGTTTTTCGTAGCGTCATAACAGGTTGGTGTGAATTTCTCATCATCCATACAAAAAATTATTTTTGCCTCTGTATCTGATAACTGAAAATTTAATTCCGAAGCAGTGTACATGGGGTTACAAGTAACTGCGACAGCACCAGCTTTCAAGATTCCAAAAAATATTGCTGGATAGTGAGGTAAATTCGGTAAAAATATTGCGACTCGATCTCCCTTTCTTATCCCCTTATTAACTAAAAAGTTCGCAATCCGATTAGCATTTTCATGAACTTCTGCGAATGTAGAACGCTTTCCTTCAAAGATCGTATAAGTTAAGGATCCACTTTTCTTTGCTGTTTTATCAAGTAATTTAAATAACGGTTCGTTGGGGTATTTGTCCTCTAAAGTTTTTTTCACAGTCTTAGGCCACTTACCGCCCTTGTGCCACAACATCTCTTTCATGAGTATCTTCCTCTTATAGAATAATTACTTCAAAGATTATCGTTTTTAAGTTTTAAATACTTGATAGCTAAAGACTTCTTTACGAAATGTTTTTGTTGAATCGTAAGTTCAATACGATTACTCATCATTTGAGAGTTCTCTTTAGAAGAAGGATTGATTTTCGGTGGCTGTTGGTAAATCACTTCCACGAAAGGATGCACGCGTCAAAGTTAAGGGTGAGGCACAGTACATTTTCGATTTAAGTTTTCCTGATGAACAATACCTGTATGTTGTACGTAGCCCTTACGCTCATGCACTAGTGAAAAAGATTATTGTTAATGATGAAAAAATAAAACAACTAGGAGCTATAGTTGCAACTGCTAAGGACATTCCTGGGAAAAATATTGTCCATGTCATTTTGGACGATTGGCCTTTACTCTCAGAGGATATTGTTCGCCATGTAGGTGAACCAGTAGCAATCGTGGTAGGGAGGACTGCAAAAATTACAAAGGAGGCTGCTTCTGCGGTTTATGTAGAATATGAGAAAATCCCCGCAGTGTTTGATCCTGATGAAGCAAAAGGCCATCCGAATATCCATATTTTTGGAGATAATAACATTTTTTCCTATTGGCAGCAAAAAAAGGGAGATATTGAGAAAGGATTTGACGAAGCAGACGTTATAGTTGAAGAACAATATCGCACTCCAGCGCAAGAACACGTATACATTGAACCTCAGGGGTGTATTGCCGTTCCACTCGGACACGATGAAATGACGATTTATGGTACAATGCAATGTCCCTTTTACGTCCAGCGAGCCGTAGCAGATGTTCTCGGGTATCCTTGGAGTAAGGTTACTATTATCCAGACTACTACTGGAGGCGCATTCGGCGGTAAAGAGGATCAGCCTAATCAACTCGCGAGTCTCGTCGCCCTTGGAGCTTATCTGACAAGAAAACCAGTGAAATATCTCCTGTCACGAGAGGAAGATATTGAGAACACCAGTAAACGCCACCCAGCAATAATTCGTGTGAAAACAGGTGCAACAAAGGAGGGTTTGTTAACAGCGGTTCAAGTAGAATATTTAATGAATTCAGGGGCATATGCAACATTATCCTCTGCAGTTCTTTACCGGGGGGCTCTTCATGCGGTTGGCCCTTATCGTTGTCTTAACGTTGATGTCCAAGCATATGCTATCGCGACGAATTTAGTTCCTTTCGGGGCATTTCGTGGTTTCGGATCTCCTCAAGTGTTGTTTGCCTGTGAAGAACAGATGGATCGAGTTGCAACAAGATTAGGATTAGATCCGATCGAATTTCGTGAGAAAAATCTATTACATCAGGGAGATACAACAACATTTGGTCAAGTAGTCGATCATTCAATTGGTTTATCAGAAACTCTTAAGCAGGCAAAAGAAAAGAGTAACTGGCTAGAAAAATGGAGACCCGCTCCTAGCTTTCAGTTTGTTATTGAAGAGTCAAAAAAAGGAAATTATCTGTGGGAGGGGATAGGTGTAAGCACAATCTTTTATGGAGTTGGTTTGGGTAGTGCAGGAAAACAAATGTCTCGCACAGGATCCTACGTTCAATTAGAACCAGATGGTAGTGTGGTATTTGCTGTTGGAACTTGTGAACTTGGTCAAGGAATGATCACCGTTCTTTCTCAGATTGTGGCATCAGAATTAGGAATAGATTATTCTAAAGTTCGAATGGTACCTGTTGATACTAGTCGTGTACCCGACTCTGGACCGACTGTAGCATCTCGAGCGACAACTTTTTCTGGACGAGCACTCCAGAATGCTTGTCAACAAATACGATCTCTAATGTTTGAAATAATTGCTCCTCATTTAGAGAACGATTCCTCTGATTTGCAAATAGAAGGGAATTATATTATCTCTACTTCCACTGAAAAGAAAATATTGGTAGAAGATGCTATTAAAATTATGTACCAAGAGCGAGGACAGGTAGCAAAAGCAGGTTGGGATGTAGCTCCACCAACGGACTATGATAATGAAAAAGGACAAGGAAATCCATATGCAGCTTATGCATGGTGTTCAAATATTGTTGAAGTGGAGGTTGATGTCCAAACTGGAACCGTTCAGGTAAAAAATATCTGGGCTGCACATGATGTGGGGCGAGCTATCAATCCTCAAACAGCTGAAGGCCAGATAGAAGGTGGTTCGCTACAGGGAATGGGTTATGGACGCTATGAGGAGATAATTTTCACACCTGAAGGAGCAGTATTATCAAACAACTTAGGGACTTACTTAGTTCCAACAACTAAAGATACACCCAAGATCCATTCAATTATTATTGAAGAAGTATGGGATGAAGGGCCTTATGGTGCAAAAGGTTTTGCAGAACAACCTTTGATGGGGATAGCACCTGCAATAACGAATGCGATTTACAATGCGATTGGTGTGAGACTGTCAGAAATCCCCGCAACACCGGAACGAGTTTGGGAAGCCATTCAAAAGAAAATGAAGGAGGGTTTCGAATGAAAATTGAGATTTTAGTCAATGGAGTGTTGTACAAGAGAGAAGTATCACCTGATCAGAGGCTTCTAGATTTTCTACGCGAGGATTTAGGGTTAAAAGGGACAAAGCAGGGTTGTGACCAAGGCGAATGTGGCGCGTGTAGTGTTATCCTCAACGGAAAAGTCGTCAACTCCTGTTTGATCTTAATGGTTCAACTTCCGCTACAGAGTGAAGTAGAAACAATAGAGTCAACAGATTCAATCGTTTTATCCCTTCAAGACTCATTTGTTGAAAATGGAGCAACACAATGTGGGGCGTGTACACCAGGGATGATCATGGCGTCTGCAGCATTATTAACAGAAAAACCTCAAGCAACAGAGCAAGAAATTCGTGAGGGGTTGAGTGGAGTAATTTGTCGTTGTACAGGCTATCAAAAGATATTCGATGCAATAAAAAATACCCAACGAAGAATGTGATAAGGTTAAAGATGATGCAAAAAGATTTTATCGAAATCATGGCTGATCAGGTGCAGCGAGGGGAAACATTCGCACTTATCACCGTTGTTGCTGTAAGTGGTTCTGTTCCACAAAGAGTAGGAGCCAAAATGCTTGTATCCTCAACAGGAAAACGTCTATGGGGAACGATTGGAGGAGGAAGTATTGAAAATATTGCACTGAAAGAAGCTTATACCCAAATCAAGTCAAAAACTCCTCTAATGAAGGAATATGAACTTCTAGAAGAAGGGGAGGATGCAACAGGCATGTTATGTGGAGGTAAAATGAGTCTCTTTTACGACATCTTAGGAGTAAGCGCAAAAGTGTATATTTTTGGAGCTGGACATATTTGTCAACAACTCTCACCATTATTAACTTCCCTTGGTTTTTGGCCTATAGTCATTGATGATAGGATAGAATATCTCAATGAAAGTTTCAAGCATCCTCAAGTTGTTGAAATACTTACGGGCGATATACCTGAGATTATTGACACAATTAATTTTGGAAAAGGCTGTTACATAATAATATTGACCTATTCTCATGATTTAGATGAAAAGATCTTGAAATATCTTTTAACGACACGAAAACATGAAATGACTTCTTGGAAATATCTGGGAATGATCGGAAGCAAAAGAAAAGTCGAGGAAATTTTTACTCGTTTAGAATCTCAAGGAATTTCTTCTGATTTATTGAAAATAGTTCATTCTCCGATTGGTATTCCAATAGGCAGTCAGACTCCCACAGAAATCGCCATTTCCATTGCAGCAGAGATAATAAAAGTGCGGAATAAAAAGGAGTAAGATCAAAATATGTATGAATTTGATATACATTCTCCAACGGATTTAAAAGGAGCATTGGAATTGAAGGCTACTTTTGGAGCAGGATTACATCCTCTGGCTGGTGGAACAGATGTGCTTGTGAGCTTAAGGAATAATCGAGTGGATTGGGGAGAAAAACCAACCCTCTTAAACCTTAATAGTATTGATGAACTGCACTTTGTCAAGGAAACACCTGAAACAATTGAAATCGGGCCTTTACTGACTCATACTGAAATATCTACTCATTCACTTGTTAAAACACACGTTCCTGCTCTAGCCAAAGCAGTGTTATATATTGGATCACCTCAAATACGAAACAGGGGAAGTGTAATTGGGAATATGTGTCATGCAAGTCCCGCAGCAGATTCTTTGCCTATTCTATATTGTCGAGATGCAAAGATTGAGGTCCAAACAGCTAATCAAACTACTTTAACACCCATTGAGGAGTTCATTACTGGCCCAGGCATTATTGCTATCGATCCGAAAGGAATAGTAACAAAAATCATTGTACCTAAGCTTGCCAATTATGTAGGAGACTATCTCACTCTTCGACAACGCCAAGCTTTGTCATGCAATGTTGTATCAGTTGGAGTAGAGATGTTAAAGCCAGATGATATTATCGAGGACATACGAATATCGTTAGGTGCGGTTGCTCCAACAGTAGTTCGAGGGAGAAGGACTGAAAGTCTCATAAAAAATAAGTCAATAACTGAAGATCTAATTGAAGAAGCACGTGACCTCATTCAGACGGAATGTGTTCCTATTGATGATGTTAGATCAAACAAGAATTATCGTCAGGCTATGACTGGAGTGTTATTGGCAAGGTTTCTTCATAGGTTTATTTAAAAGGAAATAATAGTTACTCAAGATCAGGATTACTATCCTCAGCTCTTTGATCAGCAATTGGTAGTCTGAAAAGGAATTTAGCTCCTTGGGGTTTCACATCCTCTATCCAGATGGTACTTTTATAAGATTGAAGAATTTCAGAGGTGATGGACAGCCCTAACCCACTTCCTACCTTGTCACCTGAGCCAAAACCTTTGAAAGGTTTAAAAATTTCCTCTTTTAGGTCATCAGGAACCCCAGGACCATGATCTTCTATACTACACAACCAAAAATTTTTCTTTTTCTCTATTAATATTTTAACTTCCCCATCTGGAGGGCTCCATTTAATTGCGTTATCCAAGATATTGTTAAAAACACTACGGAGTCGAACATCCGCTTTTATGAGGATATCAGGGTCTACAGGCCACACAACTTTAAGATTAATATTTTTGGTTCTAATTGCTGATTCAAGACTAAAGATAACGTAATTGACTTCTTCTTTTAAATCAATCATTGATAGTTCTTTATCTTCCTCAAATGTTCCTAAAGTTTTCAGGTAACTACGAATGTCAGTGATAGTTGTTTGCATTTCATATGTTTTGGCACTAATTCCATTTAATGACTCTTCGAATTCAGAAAATTCTTCCATTTCAGCTAACTCATTTCGCAGGACGTCTGTAAATCCTTGAATAACCATTAGTTGATTTTTCATATCATGGGAAATAACACTAAGTAATGAATTTTTGAAATCAATGTTTTTGCGGAGTAATAACTCAATTTCTTTCTCTAGAGAGATGTTTTGTAAAATGTAGATAAAACCATAGGGATTTTGAGTAACACTTTCACGTAATGCTTTGATAGTTATCCTAAAAAACTGTCGTTCCAGTTCTCGTTCGTCACCAAACTCTAGTTCAAAGTTCATTGACTCTTGTATTTCCAGTAACGAGTGTTTAACTTGTTTTATATTTTCATGAAAAGATTTTAGTCTTTCTTGTGCATAAAGTGCAGAGAATAGATCGCTCCCAATCAGTTCCTGACATTCTCTTTCAAAAATATACTGACAAGCCGCAGAATTTATATCGATAATTATATTGCTTTTGTCTGTTGTAATTAAACCTATTTCAGGTGCATTTTGAATAATCCTAGTTGTCTCCTTTTGAAGATTCTAAAATAATAGGTCTGAAATTGCATCAAGAGGACTATTTTCAGTGGGAATTTTTAATTATATGTATTCAAAATAATTATTTGAGAACCATTAGTTATCATTCAGCGATTTTAGGTATTTCAAATAGAAATTTCGTTCCATTAGGTTGCACATCTTCAATCCATATTCGTCCTAAAAAGAAGTGAATTGTCTCTCTTGCGATCGTGAGTCCCAATCCTGTCCCTTTTTTCTCCCCATATGCTGCAAACGGTTCAAAAACCTTTTCTTTCAAATCCTCAGGAATACCAGGCCCTTGATCCGCTACATTTACCTGCCAAAGATTATTCCTACCTTCTAAGCGAATTTCAATCACACCTTGGGTCGGTGAGAATTTGATAGCATTTGAAAGAAGGTTAAATATGACACTATTCAATGCAAGATTTGCAAGGACATAGGTAGGGTTCTCTGGTAAAATCTGTTTGATTATTATTTCTTTACTATCAGCTTCCGGTTGCAATTGTTTAATAGTATTATTTATTACCTCATTCAGGTCAGATTTTTCGAATGGAGACGATCTAAGAGCATCTTCACTTTTCAAATAAGATGTAACTTCATCAATAAGTTTTAAAGTGGCGTTGCTTTTCACTTGAATGGCTAACAACCCTTCTCTAGTCTCCTCAAGATTAGTAGCCTCTGCGGCTACTTCACTGTATCCTTTAAGAACGTTTAAATGATTGTGAAGATCATGCGAGAGCAATTTCAAAATCAATTCTTGCATATAATTCTGCTGTTGCAAAGTGAGTTTCGCTGTTACTCTATCCGTCACATTTCTTAGGATTACCACAAATCCTAACAATTCTCTAGTAGTATGAGATCTCAGGGGAGCAGCAAGTAGATCATAGTATTCTTTTTGAATTTCATGACGAGGATAAAGTCGTTCAAGGTCTGTTGAAAACATAGATTCCCCTGTTTCAATTTTTGTCAATCCTTTCTCCACTTCATTGATTTTTGGATGATATACTTTCTGTGTTAAACGTTCTCTTAACACGCTAAAGATATTTTTTCCCATTAAGAGAGAAAGGTTCATACCTGGAAACATTATGTCTTGTGCTGCTGTATTAATGTCAACAACTCGTCTTTCTCTATCAAGAACAACTAGTCCATCCAAAATTTCAGCAAAAACCCTATGGCGCGCAATGGGGACTATATCAAGGAAGCCAATCTCAAATAGTGCATAAGCAAATATTACATAAGCAATGACAAAAAAAATAGGAGTTATATCAAGAAATTCAAAAGGTTTTAGAAGACGAAAAATCCATATTATATTTCCTATTATAGGAACAGAAGTGGCAACAACCACAATTAAAAGCTGTTTTTGATATAGAGTGTGGATTTTTTGAGACGTAAGGTATGTTCGGATAAGCAGTGAATATCCTACGATTAAAAGTAAGTAAGAATAAATGGTATTTGTATAAAAAAGAGGTCCATAATTAAGTTCTAGACTAACAAAAGGTGTCTGGTCATTCAAGGTTACCGATTGATAAAATAATGAATGATAATCATTTGTCAGTAAAAAAAGATAATGGACAAATGATGGGAAGAATAGTAAGCTCAGAAGTGGTTTAGTAGTAATTCCAGATCGCTGCGTAAAAGCTAGCACAAAAAGGAGAAGAAGTGGAGATATTGTCAAGATCCCAATATATTCTATGTAAGTCCAAAACATCATCGTAGGTTTATCGACTGCAAGAATCTCAAAGGAGTAACCAATTACCCAGATCGCAGTACTAATTACTAAAGCAATAAAATGTACGGTCAAATGAGACTTCAGACGAAAGAATAACGAATAAAATAATAAAAAGAGCGCAAGAACACCAACAGCTCCCATTAAGATTGCGAAAATTGAAAACTCATAGGGCATTCTTAATGCCTCTTCTTTGCGAACTGAGGAATAATTTTGATATAAATCGTTCTGATTTTGGCTAATAATTTTTAAGGTTCATTCTCATGAAAGACTAAGGAAACATGAAACCTCAAAATCTCTTGACTAATTCTACGAATAATTTGTTATTAACCTATCTAGCTAATATCTACGTTATTATATTTTGTTCTTTACTCAAGAGTGAGTATGTGTTTCTGAAGCAAGCGAAGCAATTGGATCAGAAAAGGATATTGAAATTAGCGTTGAAAAGAAACGATATACAATTCATTATGATATTTTATGTATTCTGATGTTTTTGAATTGCTGTAAAAACTCTATCTGGCGTATATGGTGGTTCTGTTATACGGACACCAATGGCGTCATGAATTGCGTTGGAGAGGCAAGGCATTGGTCCACTGATATTCGGTTCCCCAATTGATTTTGCACCAAATGGTCCTGAGGGTTCATAGGTTTTAACTATGATCGTTTCAATTTCAGGTAGATCAGTTGTCGTCATCACCTTATAGTTACCAAAGGAAGGGTTCAACAGCTTACCTCGAGCGTCAAAAATGAATTGTTCACTCAAGGCATAACCCAAACCATTCACCAACGCTCCTTCTGTCTGCCCTATGACTAACTTAGGGTTGATTGGTGTTCCACAGTCTATGGCTGCAACATACCTTAATACGGTTACCTTTCCTGTCTCAATATCAACTTCTACTTCAGCAAAGTGAGCACAAAATGGTGGTGGAGATTTTTTAGCAAGTTCTGAGGCAACTGCACCAATTTGTTGTTGTTGATCTGTATACAAAGCCTTTGTTCCTATATCAGAAAAAGATAATGTCTTTTTGGACTTAGTATGAATAATCTCCTTGTTGTTACCAAGTTCTAGTTCTGATGCGGGAACACTCATCATCTTTGCAGCATAATCAAGGAGTTGCGTCTTGATCTTATTAGCTAGATTTAAGACTGCTTGGCCTGATAGATACGTGGTTGAACTCGCATAGGCACCTTTATCAAAAGGAGTAAGATCGGTATCCGATGATAAGACTATTACATCAGACATGTCTAATCCTAACACTTCTGCAAAAATTTGAGCCAAAATTGTATCGCTACCAGTTCCGATGTCTGTTGCACCCACCAACAAATTGAAGGATCCATCATCATTCATCTTTGCATATGCAGCAGCCATATCTATGTATGGAATTGCTGATCCTTGCATAAGGCATGCAAGGCCAAACCCTCTTTTCTTTGTATCAGTATTGTATTTCTTTTTGTGGTCCTCTCGATCCCACCAACCAATAGCATCTGCTCCAAGCTTTATACAATCAGAAAGACCAACAGAATCAACCGTTTGTTCATGTCCCTCTCCTCCTTCACCTAGTGCCTTAAATATTGGAGAGCTTTCACCAGGTTTTATGTGATTTTTAAGTCTGAACTCCGCTGGATCCATTCTGATTCCTTTAGATAACTCATCTATCACGATCTCCATGGCAAAAGCAGCTTGAGTGCCTCCATACCCCCGATAAGCACCAGCTATGGGTAGATTGGTGTAAACTGTATCCCCAATAAACTTTATATTGTCACAATGGTAAAGAGGTAGAGTTTTACTTCCTGTATTACTCATGACAGTCAAGCCATGGGTTCCATAGGCACCAGTATTACTAAGCACCTTCATATCCATAGCTGTGATTGTTCCGTCTTTTTTAACACCTGCTTTGAACCTGACGGTCATGGGATGACGGGTACGTGTTGAAATGAATTCTTCCTTTCGTGTACATTCAAATTTCACTGGTCTTTTTGTGTTTAGAGTAAAGGCAGCTGCAATGATTTCAGTTGTTATCTCCTGTTTTGTTCCAAAGCCTCCTCCAATCCTTGGTTTGATGACACGGACTTTGGAAAGAGGTAGTTCGAGAACTTGAGCAACGATCCTTCGTGCATGAAATGGGACTTGGGTGGCAGTTCGGATTACCAACCGGTCATGTTCATCAGAATAAGAAATTGATACATGGGGTTCAAGAGGACAGTGTTGAGCATAATGGTTACGAACAGTTCGATCAACGACTAAATCCGCTTCTTTAAACCCCTTGCTTAAGTCGCCTACTTCCGCATCCATGTGAGCAACAAGGTTTTTATCAGGATCATACGCGACTGGTATGAGATATTTTGCTTCCCCTTCATCATGAATCACGATGGGGTTTCCATAAGACTTATCCCAGTCAAAAATCGGTTCAAGAACCTCATACTTTACATTAATTAACTTTAATGCTTCTTCAGCAATTTGAGTAGTTTCAGCAGCGACTGCTGCAACCCTGTCTCCGACATATTTTACTTTTTTGTTGAATAGGCGAGTATCATAAACAGAAGGCTCAGGATATCCTTGCCCTGCTGTAGTATGAAGAATTTGGGAAGCATTCTTGTATGTTAAGACTCCTAGTACCCCTGGATATTTTTCTGCGTCACTTGTATCAATTTCGATTATTTTAGCATGAGCGTGAGGGCTATACAACATTTTTACATGAACCATATTCTTAAAAGGTATATCGTCAGTAAATAATGGTTTTCCCATGGATAAACTGAACGCGTCTACTTTTTCGACACTTTTTCCAACGACTCGTCCTTCAAAGTTATGCGTCATTTGTTATCACCTCTCATAATTGCCGCTGCATTAAGTACCGCCTTAATTTGACCAGAATAGCCAGTGCAACGACACAGATTCCCATCGAGAGCTAGCTTGACCTCGTCTTTAGTTGGTGAGTGATTCTTATCAAGCAATGCTTTTGCACTAAGAAGTAATCCAGGAATACAAAATCCACATTGAATTGCCCCCTCATTAACAAAAGCCTGCTGAAGAGGGTGAGGATGCTCACGGGTTCCAACACCCTCAATGGTAGTAATTTTTCCTTCATGAGCTTGAACGGCTAGTAGGATGCATGATTTTACTGCTCTTCCATTCAAAATAATTGTACAGGCTCCACACGTTCCTTCATCACATCCACGTTTAACGCTAGCATACCCTTCCCGCCGAAGGACATCAATTAATAGGTCATTGGGTTCGATGACAATATTTTTTGCCTGTTCATTTATTGTAAGCGTTATTTCCATTGTCATTGTTCGACCTCCTTTTTTAATTCCTTCAGCATTCGCTCAAATAAAACACCTAGAAGATGTTCCCGATATTCCTTTGAAGATCTATAATCAGAGATTATATTCACTGCCTGTTTTAACTTGGAAACAGCTTCATCTAAATCTAATGTTGAGATAGTTTTTCCTTTGAGAAACTTCTCGACTTCTTCTATTCGTTTTGCTTTAATGATTCGGGAAACAGCAATATGAGGGTCAATAATCATACCATCTTCAATTTTTGTGGAAAAGGCCATTGTTAGCCATGAATAATCTACGGTGGTTAAAGCGAACTTCTCATACCGACAGAACCATCCATGCTTCACTGGAAAGATGACTTCTGTAATAATTTCATCCTTCCTTACTTTTCTTGACTCAAACAATTGAGACGCTGTAATGGTTTGACTTTTCCCTCCTTGTTCTTTGATCACAATCTCTGCATCCAAAACCAGTAAGACTACGGGGAGTCCTGCCCAGGGATAACGTCGGGCAATATTTCCCCCTAGAGTTATAACATTACGAAGAGGAGTATCTGCAATAAGTTGACAGGCTTTAGTCAGGATGCCATTCCCAATTTCTTTTGTAATAGGAGATTCGAGTATATCAGTAATAGTAGTTGTGCTTCCTATCCTAACTATCTCGTCTTCTTTTTTAATGTAGTTCAAGCCTATTCGCGAAATATCGACCAGGTTATTGGTAGATTGACTCTTTGCAGTTATTAAGTGCGATCCTCCTGCAATTATTTCAGTCGATTCCTTGGTAAGAAGGGAGAGGGCCTCTTCAATGCTAGAAGGATAATAATAATTCTTCAAGTGCTTCATCTTGTTTTTAACCTCCACCAAGCGGGAATGTTATCCATAAATGATCACCATCTTCGAGTTGATACTCTAAAGTAGTTCTTGTTCCATTCACAATTGGAATTAATTGATCTATTTCTTTTTTATAGAAGCCAACATTAATGAGTAGATCCTTGATTGAAAGTCCAGTTTGGAGCTCTGTGAGAATATTTTTCCGTTTCTTGTTTGGAAATGGATTTCTAACCGCAGCCATCAATTCAATGGTTATTGAGATCATACCACATCGTTCCAAACGGTAATTTAAGGGAGCAAATGCAATACTAAAAAGAATTTTTGTTTAATAAAATACAGTTAGAGGTCGCAATAAAGGAATGCTTTTCTGGCTTGTTATCCATTTTCCTATATTTGATCGTTTGTATTTGATTGTAGTTCAATGAAGTCCTCGTAATTATCCACATCTTGAAGAATTGCTGCTACATCAGTAGAGAGAAAAACAATGTCGTCATAATAAGTTTCGATGATTTCTTTCAATCCTCTCTTTTCCTCTGAGATTGCAAGAACTTTCTCAAATAACTCTGAGCTTATTAGAATTGGATGTCCCTTTCGATTCTTATAAGTAGGGATTATTAAAAGAGGCTTATGAGAAAAATAATAGTCTATTAATTTGTCAAATACTTCAGAAGGAATGAATGGGATGTCAGCCGGTGTGATCAGAATCGCGTGACTGTCTAGAGCATGTTCAACCCCTCTACGGATGGAGGATGACATACCCCCTTTATGATAGATAGGATTAGTAACTGTGTGTAATGTTTCTGCTCTCAAGTTCTGAATCCTAGAAGCAAGTAAATCAGCTTCATGACCCAGAATGACAATAGTTTGATCAACTTTGGAGGCCAGGATTGACCTTAGGAGAAACTCTAGTATCGAAATGTTTGGTTTGATCTCAAAAAGGAGTTTATTTCCTGGAAATCGTGTTGATTCGCCAGCAGCTAGCACAATACAAGTGATCATGATTGGATTCACTCTTTTTTCAGAAATAATCCTCTGATTACAATACATTTAAGAAGATTAAAATGCGATACCCTTGTCAATTTTCTTTTTAGTATTCCTAATGAGATTAACTGTAATCACCTTTAAATGCCATTTTGGAAAAGCTGGAGATCTAAATCATGAAAAAGTCGAAAATCCCGATAATAGTAATACTAATTTTAATCCTTATGATAATACCTGTTCAAAATCAAGGGGTACAGGAGGCTGAACCCTCGCTAGATAGTTTACGTCCAAGTTTGCGAGAATCGTTTAGTCTAGGGGAGCCCTCTAATTATAAGCCTCAGACTCACATGATAATCTATGATGTTGCCAAGACCGCTGGAAATCCACAAGACAATCAAGATACCTCTAAGCCATTGAAAGACAGACGACGAAACCCCGTAGCGTCTATCAAGGGGATATCAGAGTATACCGAACGAGGGCCAATCGCAATTCTGAATGATTCTGCATTCGGTTCTGATGGTTATGACTTTCCTGGTGGTGGAAGTTCCAGTAATCCATACATTATTGATGGCTATAACATTACGGATTCCACCGCGCATTTAATCCATATTGAAAATACCACCAAGTATTTTAACATCACAAATTGTTTCTTGAATAGTTCAAATTCTGTCTACCATTGCATTTGGATGAAAAATGTCACTTTTGGCACGATTGTTGACAATACCATCTGTAATGCCACACAAACGCATTATGGTATCGGCATGGATGAATCCCTCAATAATACGCTTTTGAATAATACTATCTTGGGTTGTGATAATGGTATTTGGATGGATGACTCTCATAATAATTCTCTTTTGAATAATACTGTCTATGACAGCTACTGGGGCATGTACGTGTATCGCTCCAACGATAATGCTTTTACAAACAATACAATCTATAACTGCTTCTCGGATGGTATTTACCTAGATAAGGACAATAAAAGGAATACTTTTACAAATAATACGATTTATGATATTGCCATGGGTTATGGTATTTCGACGGCTGGTGGTTGCGATAATAATACGTTTGCTGGGAATACAATCTATAACTGCGGCATTAATGGCTTTGAAGTGTCTAGCTCCCAAAATAATACGCTGTTAGGAAACACTATCTATGGTTGCGCAGAGGGTATTGGCTTGGATTCGGCCAATTATAATAATCTGTCAGGTAATACGATCCATCATTGCGGGACTAATATTTACCTGTCGTCCTCCCGCAATAATACTCTTTCGGGGAATACTGTTTATGATAATAATCAAGAAACTAGCATTACCCTTTCTTCCTCCCGTAATAATACTCTGTCTGACAATACAATCTACAATTGCGGTTTGGCGGGTATTTACATGATATCCTCCTGCAATAATAATACTCTGTCAGGCAATACAATCTACAATTCAGATGATGATGGCATTTACATGAGCTCCTCTAGCAACAATACTCTGTCAGGCAATACGATCTATACCAACGGTCGTGGAATTTACTTGTCTTCCTCCAGCAATAATAATACTCTATCAGGCAATACTGTCTATGATTGTAATACTGGCCTTGAATTGAGCTCCTCTAACAATAATACTCTGATAAGTAATATTATCTACGACATTCTTGGACTTGCAACTGGAATTCGCCTAGGTAATTCCCACAATAATACTCTCGTTGGAAATACCATCTTTAATGTTACAGATTCCCAGGCAATTTACCTAAGTTCCTCTAATAATAATACCTTTTCCAGTAATACCATCTATAACATTACAGGTATGTTTAGTAGTGGTTTTTATATATGGAATTCTAGGTATAATACTTTTAACACCAACACTATCTATAGATGTGAATACTCGGGATTTAGACTGACCTCCTCTAGTAATAACAATACCCTGCTGAGTAATACCCTTTATAATTGTAGCATCGGTATTAACCTCGGAGAAAGTAAGAATAATACTATGATTGACAATATTATCTATGATTGTGTAACAGGTATGATACTGTCTTCCGCAAACAATAACACTCTTGTTGGAAATACTATCCACGATATTTTAGGTGGAGCAACAGGCATTTCCCTTCAGTCCTCAAATTATAATACTCTTAGTGGTAATACCATCTATGATATTGATGATGGGGATGGTATTTACCTGGGTTCCTCTAATTATAATAGTCTTACCGACAACGCAATCTACAATGTCTTAAATTCTAATGGAATTTCGATGCATGATTCCCATAATTGTACTCTATCGAAAAATACTATCGATAATTGCAATGTATATGGTATTTACATTTATGACTCCAGTAATAATACAGTTTGTTACAATATCATCTCTAACAACACGATTTTTGGACTATTCATTAACAGTAGCGTATCACCTGTTTCCGAAAATAACACTGTGATATGGAACAATTTCGTTGACAATTACAAACTAGGTCCTTCTCAAGCCTACGATAGCGAGTCTAATAATGTCATAAAGTATAATTACTGGGAGGACTGGACGAGTCCTGATAGTGATTTAGATGGATTTGTTGATGACCCATACTTTGTCTATAATGATACAGCAAATAATGAAGATCCTTATCCCCGTGTGTATCCGTGGATGTATCATGAACCCATTTACATTGATGACAACGCTGATTTTGCAACTCTAGGTTTCTCTGGAGCAGGAACTCAGGGGGATCCATATGTTATCAGTCATTATTATTTTGCTTCTACATCAGCCTTAGTTCTGATTAGTATTACGGATACAACCGCTTTTTTCACTATTGAAAACAATATTATTAATGGGTTAGGAAGTAATGCAGTATGTATATCACTCTATAACGTCATAAATGGGCAAATTAAGGACAATCTAGTGTGTAACAACACGAATGTTGGGATCGGGTTAGCATTTGGATCCAATTACAATTCTATTTCAAATAATACAATCCACGATTTATCCACTGTAGACAGTGGCATTTCCCTTGTCTTCTCCTGTAATAATAATGCACTTTTCAACAATACTGTCTATTACTGTGCCACAGGTGTTTACGTCAGTACCAACAGCAATAATAATAATCTTACAGATAATACTATCTATAACTGTACCTCTACGGGTATTTCCATGGGTAGTAATAGCAATTTTAATACTCTTACGGGTAATACGATCTATTATAGCGATTTTGCTGGTTTTTCGCTGTTTTCTCACAATAATACTCTTACGGGAAATACTATCTTTAATTGCCCCTTATATGGTATCTATTTGGACGACTCCCACAATAATACTCTCACGGGGAATACCATCTTTAACTGCTCCATGAGGGGAATTTTACTGGAAGATGGTTCCAAATATAATACTCTTACGGGAAATACCGCCTTTAACTGCACCAATGATGGTATTCGTCTGGAGGATTCCGCTGATAATAATACTCTGTCAGGCAATACGATCCACGATTGCGGTACAGGTATCTTCATTGATTCAGCCCATAACAATACAATTTCAGATAATTTGATCTATAATATTGAAGGGGTGACTACTGGGATACACTTGTTATTTTCAGACTTTAACATACTTCTGAATAATACAATCGACAATTGTACAAGTAGTAGTGGTATCTGGTTAAACGATTCCCATAATAATACTCTTAGGTACAATACAATCCATGACTGTGATCTTCATGGTATTTATATTTACGACTCTAGTAATAATACGATTTGGAGTAATATTATTAATAAGAGCGTTAATTATGGACTTAGTATAACATTCTCTTCGAGTTCCTCAGAAAATAACACTGTAAAATGGAACAATTTTCTGATTAATAATGCGGGTGGAACATCTCAGGCGTCCGATAACCAACAAAACAATGTTTTTATGTACAACTACTGGGATAACCACACCAGTCCTGATAGTGAGCCAGATGGATTCGTGGATACTCCATTCGCTATTGATGGAGGCAGTAATACTGATCCCTCTCCCCGAACTTATCCATGGATGTATCATGAACCTATTTACATTGATGACAACGCTGATTTTGCAGCTTTAGGCTTTGCAGGGGATGGCGCCCAAGGAAATCCATATGTGATCTCCAACTACTATTTCCTGGATTCAAAAAACGTATTAATCCACATTGATAGTACCACAGCATATTTTATAATCAATAGTAGCATTTTAAATTGCTTAGGCTCTTCTAATAATGCTATTGAACTTTTGAGCGTTTTTAATGGTATAATTGAGAATAATATCATATACAACAATACTAACAGTGAAGGTATTTACTTATTTGACTCACATAATAATTCTTTGATATACAATGCTATCTTTAACTGTACAAACTCCTATGCTATCTACCTGTGGGAATCCAGTAATAATACCATTCATTATAATATCGTCTATAACAACACCTATTATGGAGTTTACATCAGCAGTGGCCTTTTTGCTGACTCAGAGAATAATACAGTAAAATGGAACGATTTTCTGAATAATTATCCCGCAGGTACTTCTCAAGCATACGATAGTGACTCACTTAACACGTTCATGTACAATCATTGGGATGATTGGACCAGTCCAGATGATGATGGTGATGGTGTTGTTGATACCGCGTACGATTTAGATGGCACTGCAGCCAACACAGATCCTTATTCTGTGGCCTCTCCTAACAACAAAATGGCGTTTCATCATCTCACTCCCCTGACAGTTTTGCACCCGAACGGGGGAGAATTCCTAGCAGGAACTATTACGATTCAGTGGACTAGCTCTGTTGATTCTTTGGGTCACACGGTAACCTATACAGTCTATTATTCAGCAGGAGGACCTTGGATAGCAATCGATTCAGGTCTTACTACTAATAATCTTCAGTGGGATACTTCATCAGTAACTGATGGGTCGAATTACCTGATCAATGTTTCTGTGAGATGTTCTGGAGGTTTAACACGAAATAATGTCTCTGATGGCACATTCACTATTGACAACACACTCCCTGTCATTTCTTTAGAATCCCCTGGCAATAATAATACTGTCCACTCATCAGGCACAACTATCGATGTGGCAGTGACTGATCCTCATCTCCACACTGTTCTCTATAATTGGAACGGAACCACCAATCAGACATGGCCTACTTCGTATCAGACGAGTTTGCCTACGAATGACGTACAACACCAATTATTCGTCTATGCTAACGATAGCACTGGCCGTTGGGCCTCAATTATATTCGTCTTCACAACCGATGACATGATTCCCACGATTTTACTGGAATCTCCCAAGAATAACACTGCTCATCGGTCGGGGACGACTATCGATGTGGCAGTAAGTGATCCTCATCTCCACACCGTCCTTTACAATTGGAATGGAACTACCAATCAGACGTGGAATACTCTGTATCAGACAAACTTACCTGTAAATGAAGAGCAACACACATTATACATCTATGCTAATGATAGTGTTGGACATTGGGCTTCTGCTGTGTTCGTCTTCATAACGGATAACACGGTTCCCCTCATTTCGTTGGAATCTCCCACCAACGATACTGTCTATCAATCTGGAACAATAATTGATGTGATGGTGGATTCCCTAAATCTAGACACTGTCCTCTACAATTGGGATGGTAATGCCAATCAAACTTGGAGTGGGACGTATGAAACCTTTTTACCACCTGGTGAGAAACAACATGTCCTCAATGTGTATGCTAATAATAGCTTTGATCATTGGGCCTCTGCTGTCTTCGCTTTCACTACCGATGATACCAGCCCCGTTATCGATATCACCAGTCCCACTAACAAGACCTACAATCAAAATAGTGTAACCCTAGCCTATACTGTCTCCGATGGGACAGTGACTATCTATCTTAATGGATTAGCTAACGAGACAGCTTACCCTACTGGATATATTGTGTCAAACATCCCCGATGGGAGTTATAACCTCACTATTGTGGCTGTGGATATTGCAGGGAACATTGGTAAAGAAACCATCCTTGGGATGATTGACACCATTCCTCCCGCAGTTGTTATTGCTTCTCCCATTGCTACAACATATAACCAAGATAGCTTAACCCTATCTTATACTGTTTCCGACGGGACAGTTACGACAGTTACTATCTTTATTGACGACATTGCTAACACATCTACCCTCGTTAGTGGTTCTACTATATCTGATCTAACTGATGGGAGTCACAATATTACGATCGTTGCGGTTGACTCAGTCGGCCACACTAACCATGCCTCTGTCATCTTTACTATCGATACTACTACGACCATACCACCAACCACCACCACTCCTCCTACCACGACCATTCCACCAACAACGCCCACAATGACGACGACGACTACCACTACTACAACAACAGCCGCACCAGGCTCCTTCCCAGGTTTGTTATCGGTTCTCTTCTTCTTTGGTATTATGGTGGTATTTCTGCGTAGAAGTAAGAAGACATAATGCTGTCTTCCTTCTTTTTCCCTCTTTTTTTAATAACCACAAATTCCCATTTAGGAGTTTAAGCGAAAAAACTAGTCTAATGCATTCATGAATTCAGAGATCTTAACTAGAAATTCTTGATATTGATCTTTAACATCCTTTAATGACGCTAATTTCTCCATTAATCCGTCATTAATCCGTTCTTGGTTCTGAATATAGACAGAAAAAGCGTCTTCTAGATCTAAAGTGCTACCTTTAATCATCTTGTTGATAATTAGATGTTCAGGTTTGGCTACTTTAATGGGAATATTTTCATACAAAAAAGTATCTGCTTCTTCAACAATCATACGATGCCAAGGAGTATAACCACCGTCTAAGTCTATCCGAATACCATTTGGCAAATCGAAAATTGAAATGTGGGATTTTTCTTTGAATCCTTCCTCTAATTCATATTTTTCAACGGATAATGAGTTTGTTTCACAAAAGTTCACAAACGATTCTATATTCATATGATCGTGGAGTATCACAACGTCTATATCTTCTGTGGTTCGAAAGCGTCCCTGAAAGAGAACAGCTACTCCTCCGATGATCGCAAATGGGATATTATTCGTGATGAAATACTCGCTTATTATTTTTATGAGTTCATCAAACCGTCTCAGTTTTTATTCTCCTCGCCTTCATTTTTAACTGTCGTAAACTTTCCAAGTGTTCCATTGCTCTGGCAAATCGCTCACTAGGAGTAAAATTTTTCTGATATTGTGCAGTTTTAAATATCGCTTTCAACCGGGTCTCATCTAGTTCAGTTATACTTAGTCGCATTAAGATCAAATTCTATAGAAAGAGTCAAGCTTTTTAAACATAGAGCTTTTGGTTCTGTTTTCTGAATTATCTATGCTATATGGATGAAAAATATCAATAGAATTCAAAGTAAAACCAAAAAATTCGGATTCTGTTGTTTTATAAGAAGAAATTTCTATTAAAGCAAAAAGAGTGGTTTAAGGATGGTAACATTTAAGAATTTAAAGAATTTAATGAAAGAGAGCTATTCCAATTTCTGTATCTGTTACATATTTTTTATTCACTGGATTGAAAGTTTCTGAAAATGACCCTACTCCCTCCTTTATCAACAATGAAAAATTGGTCACTGATTCATAAGTCATTTTATGAATTTGTCAAGCTAGGCTTTCCACTCATTTTTGTGGTATTTATGTCTTAGATGATCCGTCATAACCAATAATCAGTTCGCTATCATTAAAAAAAGGAGACCCATAATCATCTATAAAAGTGAAACCAAGTCTATTTCCACATTCACCACAAGTAAAAGGTGAATGTCTTGCACAGGAGGAATGAGAATGACTTGTCTCGATTACTGAAGGTTCTTCAAAACAAATACACATATCATCTTTCGGGGGTTCTTTTAGAATTGTTATCATAATAAGTCTGGCCTCGGTATACTAATCTTTTTCTTTACTAGATTGAATAAGTCTGACTGAATTAACATGGCATAAAACGACTGTCCCTCGTTCGCTATCAAATAAACCAACAGAAAGCTTTTTTTGATTGTGATTTATATAAAGAACTTTGCCCCGATTACCTTTGAATGACCCCTCCTTGATCTTAACAATATCATTTATGTTCAAATCTACTCCCTTCTTGGTCTCGGGTTGAATGAGGGTGACAGATCCAGCATGAAGAACAACTGGAAATTCGTTATCATATCTATCAAATAAATCAACAGTGAATTCTTCTAGAGAGGAGTTTATTGAACGGATTTTACCCTGACTATTTTTAAACGGCCCATTAATAATTTCAATAACATCATTTATCTGTAAATCCTCGAAAAGTGCTGGAGTTAAGTCTCTCTCTGGAACAGGAACATCAACCGATGTCTCGAAAAAACGCTGTTTCCAATATTTATCGTTAATCTTATCCTGTCCATGTTGAATTTCCGTGAAATGAATATGAATGTCAGATTGCATAGTAATCTTGAAAGATCGGTCTTCAATGTACTCAAGAAAGTCGTCTTTCAGACTTCTAATTTTACCTCCCATTCTGAAGTTATTATGCAAATAAGTTAACCCTCTTCTTGTTAAATCTTGTAATTGGCCTTCCAAATCAAACGATCTTTTCTCCCAGTCCTTCAATTCGTACTTATAGTCTTCGTGTTCGTTACACGAAAACTCCCGTTGTAATTTATCCCACAGCACATTGCAAAAACCGTTGTTACTAATTTCAGTATACAAAATCTCTTTAGCAGGAGAATCTTTCTTCCAAACGAACGATCCAGAAAGAACGAAAGTAAATAATAAAATGTTTTCTATTTCCTCCAACTTCTCAAGGTCTGCACCACCCTTTATTACCATACCATCACTGAAAAGAATGGTTTCATTATCGAACCATCCTCTTAGACGACACCCCTCGCAATAATAATAAATGGGGTTACGATTTTCGTAGAATTGTGAAACAATCCCCTGATGCCCACACTGAGGACATATAAATTGTTTAAATCCCCAATCAGGAGGAAAGGCGCGCAATTTCCTATTAATATAGTCCTCCGCCCAATTAGGGTTTTCACTCCAAGTAGTCGGATCTTTTAGACTAAAATTCGACTTCTTGTGAAGGTTCCATGTTTCCCCTAATGAGAGATATCTATGTAAATTCTTTTCTAAATCACCCACATAAATACCTCGTTCATACTCTGAAAGATCAAAGGAAGGCATTCCTTCATAAAACTCACAAAAATTAGGTTCGATAATAAGATAGACAGGGAAAGCAGGATTGTATAGAAGGACAAACAACGCATTGAGAAATTTATATTTGTTCTCTGTACTTAATCCCTCAAATTTTACCATGTCAAACTTCCAATCTGTAAGAAATACAATACCATCATCCGTCTGAATTATCTCCAAAAAGTCAGCATAATCAAGAGATACTTCTTCCCCAAATACGCAATTATACTGACGACCTCTTATACTACTGCCATAAACCAAATCATATACCTCTCGGAAATATAATATAAATTTAGTTAATATAAACCCAGTGTAATGTTCTACAAAGGAAAGATAAGAAAATTCAAAAGTATTAAAACAATTCTCCGTCTGAGTCAACAGCACCATTCCAACTAGACAAGACCTTTCTCTGTGTATCTTTAGGAATCTTTGGTTCTTTACCATATTTCAAATCTAATGGATGAACAGATTCTTTATCAGTTTTAGAACACATTTCATTACAACCTCCTGTGCTTTTCTGTTTTCTGAATTATTTAGGCAGAAGAAATTTCTATTGAAGCAGAAAGATTTGTTCAATATCGGTAACATTTAAGAATTTAACGAAGGAGAGCTATTCTAATTTCATTATATGCTGCATATTCTTAATACATTGGATTAAAGGTTTCTGAAAATGACCCTACTCCCTCCAAAATCAACAATGAAGAATTGGTCACTGATTCATAAGTCATTTTATGAATTTGTCAAGCTAGTTCTTCCACTATTTTTCCGCACGTTTTTCCGCTTCGAGGTTAATGGAATTAACAACATTAACCAGTTCCCTGAAGGAGCCCCGGTGCTATTTTGTGCGAATCATAGGTCAAATCTTGATGCCTTAATTTTCGCAAGTGCTCTCGTGCATCCTTTCGGTAATAGGAGAGCGTGTGGTTTCATGGCGAGTGGAAAAGCCATGCAAAATCCGTTTTTAGGGTTAGTTAAACATCTAGGTGGATTTCCTGTATTTCCCGAAAACCCAGAACCAGCTCTTAATCATGCATTTGAATATTTAAAAGAGAGATATGCGGTATTTATGGCTCCTCAAGG
>JAEOTY010000196.1 GCA_016839625.1 Candidatus Hodarchaeota archaeon | reverse complement strand
TATTGGTAGTTCTTTCAAAATGCATATAGTGGTGTCTCCAATCTCTATATGCAGAACTACCACTATTTAAACCTTTTTGTCGGCATATTAACGTTAGAAAAGGAAGAATCTAGACACGGGAATACTGAAATTTTGAGATTGTACAAAAAAATCGGTTTGGGAATTTTGAAGTAGTCAAAAAGATTGACATTGGCGTATTAAAACAGTTTGTTATGGTTGGAAATTATACTCTCCCTCGATTCTTCTTTTACGCCATTTTTGTCAGTGTTTTATTTGGTGGATATTTTTTTCTTTTTTTAACGTTTCCCATCTCCACAGGAGAGCTATTCGCTCTGATTTTTGGTTTATTCTCTTCCATAGTCTGCTGGATAGAAACTGTTTTCTGTTGGCGTAGTAGGCCGTTCTAATAATATATTAAGTAAAGATGTCCGCTTCTCTACATTAAAAGACATAAGATATAGGAGGATTAGATATGTTAGAAATCGCTATGAATCAAATCAATGTGACTAATCTTGAGGAAGCAATAACCTGGTATACTGAAATACTGGGATTTGAATTGTCAAAGGAACACTATTACCCTCCCCAAGCAGTGGATTTAGTCCAAAAAGGAAATATTCGATTACTTTTATACAAAGTTGAAAAATCTACGAAGATTAATTATCCAAATGAAGCCCAGTCTGTAATTATTTTTAAAACAAGTGATTTAAAGAAAGCAATGAACGAGTTAAGCGAAAAAGGAGTTGAATTTGTCTATCCAGAAGCAATTGAATTTCCTGCAGGTATCTTCAATGCCTTTAAAGATCCCTATGGAAATGTTCATGAGGTTGTTCAATTCAAATGAAGTTTGAGGAGACTAAACTATCCCAATTACTCTTGAAAGAATATTCTTTTTAGTGAATTACTTTGCTGATTCATCAAATTCCTTTATACTGAGTCTTTTCTGGACACAAAAAAAAGGATCAACTGTACTTCAACTTACTAAACGAAAATTTTCATCTCTAAAAGGCAAAAGATGGGTTTAAATGAGGAAAAACAATGTTCTGATCTATCTTGTAACAGCATTTCTTGCCTTTGGACAATCTCTTTCTCGGGGAAATTTTCCTTCTTACGTAGAGGTGCTTGGAGGGACTATAATCAGTTATGGTTTCATTCAATCGGTTCAAACATTTACTAATCTGCTCTTTCTTTTTCCAGCTGCCCTCCTTGCGGACAAGCTAGGTCACCGACGGCTGATATTTAGTGGGACCCTTGTTTACTCTTTGTCATATGTATTAATTGCTTTCACTCCACATTGGGAATATTTACTAATTGGAGCATTCGGAGTAGGACTAGGTGGTGGAATGATTATGCCCTCACAAGTAGCAATTCTCGCCCATGATAACCCGAATAAGAGAATTAATGTATTTACGAGGAATGAAACAGCACGCTGGTCGAGTCTCGCGTTGGGGTATCTATTTTCTTCATTTTTCTTTTTTATTTTTCAAAATGAGTTTTCTTATAGAAACCTGCAATGGACAATAATAGGAACATTAATAATTACATCATTATCAATAATTCCGTCTTTATTATTAGCAAATACTGACGAATGGAGAAATAATTCTAGAGATCAAGAAGATAAAGATTTAAGAGCAATAATCTCAGCCCCTGAAGGGAAATTTGTCATTGGGTTTTTCTTAATTTCTTTGATGATTGGGTTTGGAGCGGGCTTTTTGGTTCCTTTTAGCCAACCTTACTTCGTTAGACGATTCTCACTTGGTCCCTCTGAAATTAATGTCATTATGGCTACAGCACAAATCATGACTGCTGTGTTTATGGGACTAATTCCTTCATTATCTAATAAATTCAGTGATACTAGGGTGATTTATCTTACTCAAGGATTGTCTATACCATTAGTTTTAATATTAGCGTATAGTAGAGTCCTACCTCTGTCATTATTTGCGTTTTTATTTCGGATTGCACTTATGAATATGAGTATACCAGCACAGACAACTGTTTTACAGAAGTATGTCCCTGCAACCTTTCGTGCTAGAGTACAATCGCTGATGCAAGTCAGTGATCGACTCGGTCGCAGTTTTAGTCCTTCAATAAGTGCAATACTGATCGAAGAGACTGATGAATTTTACCACTCATTTTCAATCACTGCGACAATGTATTCAGCGGCAGTATTGACGCTTTACTTAATAACAAGAAATTTGAAGAGAAATTTACAAATCAAAAAGAGAACCTAAGTTTATCAACACAAAAAAATAATTTCCTTTTAGCATATAATCTTAAGTTAAGACCATATTGGAGTGAAAAATAATGGTTCGGTCTTTCATATGCGTTGAGATCAATGATCCTCAAGTAATCAAACAAATAGAGGACGAAATTTCAGAAATTAGGCAATATAAAGGAGTTCGTACAGTCAAATCTTCTCACCTTCATTTAACATTAAAATTTCTAGGGGAGGTGCCAGAACAACGCATCCAATTAGTAAAAGATGCCATTAAACAAATCAAAATTCCCCCGTTTGCATTAACATTGCATGGAATAGGATGCTTTCCCAATCTCAATTATATAAGAGTTGTTTGGATCGGGATAACAGAAGGACAGGAATCTCTAAAACACCTTTTTCAAATGATTGAAAAACAATTGAATCCATTAGGTTTTGCTAGAGAAAAAAGAGGATTCTCTGCTCATCTAACTTTGGCCAGGATCAAATCGCTAAAAAGTGTTGATAAGAATAATCTTGCCAAAATGATTCAGGATTTGAAAGAAAAAGCATTTGGTGTTCATAAGATTGAGAAATTTATACTAAAGAAGAGTACACTAACTCCAAAGGGACCTATTTACGAAGATCTATTAGTGGTTTCATTAAAAGATTAAGAACAGAGTATGTCCAGCGAAATTCAAGCTGTTCTCCCCTCTCGAACTCTTTATCCCCCATAACCACGCAAATTCTCACCCTTAAACTTTTGTTTAAAGGATTTTAGAATCGTCACTTTTTTTTGCGACAACTTCAATATTCTGATAATGAAGGGTTTGTTTACAGTTAGCACAAAGATGTTTTGATGGATCAGAAGGGTGAGTATGAACTGTTATCTTTGGCGTTTCAATACGACCACATTTATCACAAGCAAGTCGTTTTCCTACTTTCACAAGCAGTCACTTCTTTAAACATGAATATGTAATTAATTTCAAACGAATATGAAATTACACTTCCAACCTGTCTCAGACAAATAAACTAATTAAGGGTTTCTAGGTAAATTATCCAAAGAATTTAAGGCAAGTTTATTTTATTCACTTCGCACCTGTTAAAAAAGACTGAAAAAAGAAAATTTGTGCCCAATAAAAGTCAAATCTAGCTCATTATTAATCGCAATCTTGTCAAAGGTTGTTAAAAAATGGTTGAAAGAATTTCCGATTTTCGGTACGCATTAATCCGAAAAGCTGTTAAGTTTGGGGCGTTCTTTGGTTACCGCTTGAATGTAGAAGGAAAAGATAATTTAATTGACAACATGGATCAATTACGAGAGGGTGTTATATTTGCTGGAAACCATGAAAGTGTAATAGATGCTTTTCTTATGGGATTGGTTGTTCCCCCAGACCTAGAAAAAAGGATCTACTTCTTAGGCAAGAAATCGGCCTTATGGCGTAATCGGTTTTGGGGCTCAATGATGAATTATTTTGGTGTGATCCCTGTTAAACGAAGAGGCAACCGTGAGGCTGTTATCCGAGGTATTGAAGTTCTAAAACACAACCAAGCATTAGGAATTTTCCCAGAGGGCCATATCAGATATTCTAGAAAAGAACTGGAAGGGAAAGTAGGAGTAGCAAGGTTTGCGTTTGAGACAGATTCACCAGTTGTGCCTGTAGGCATTATTGGTACAGATGGAGTCCTTCCGGTAGGAGGTAACTGGCCATCCCCAGGGAAAAAGGTAACTTTAAAGGTTGGAGATCCAATTTTTCTTCACTCATATGATCAAAAAGATATGTATAATCCCTATGCATTACGAGCTGCAACTGATTTAATAATGCACGAGGTTCGTGTACTCTCACAAGGATATGGTGTTTCTCCTCAAGATGCTTACAACTTAAGATGTATGGATGGACTTCAACAGATAATTACTCCTCCTAAGTGGCTTTTAAAGAAAAAGAACATTGTTGAAGAATGGGATAAGAAAAAACAAAGAAAAGGTGTGGCTGATTCATTTGAAGATTGGTTATCAGATGTTCCAAGTACAAAACCAATGAAAAAGGTTTCCCACACCAAAAAAAGAGACGCAGCTCAACCAAAAAGGAAGCACGATGTCGATCCAACCAAAGAATTTCTGAATTGGCTAGATGATCAACTCTGATTGACCTAGTAGTTAGTTAATAAATCCCAGGAATCTCTGAAACGATGAGCATGAAGATACATTCTTCAACTTGGATATTGATAATTATAGGAATTCTTTTTGTTATTGGAAGTGGGATCCTTAATAGTGCAGTTGTAGCAGATGTCAGAATCGATAGGATTAGATTAAAGAATGATCAAATTACCCTTTCTGCGTTATTACTTTATCCTAGCGGTTCTTTGAACAATCCAAGACCAGCAATTTTAGCTTACCATGGATGGGGTGGAACTAAAGAAAGTATCTTGCCTTCCTGTTTAGACTATGTGAAAGCTGGTTATGTCGTACTTGCCCCAGATCTTCGAGGGCATGGAGAATCTGAAGGAATTTCGTCATTAGGGCTTGTTGAGCAAGCTGACGCACGAGTTGCTATAGACTATTTATTTTTACGATCTGATTTAGTTAATACAAGCGCTTTGTCTGTTTTAGGATCTTCTTTTGGAGGCATGATTAGTCTACTCGCTGCAGGTAATGATCCTCGCATAAATGCTACAGTTGTTTCTTCAGCGCCAGGAAATACAACAGCATGGTTAGAAGAACGAGATTTTCGCTGGAATGAAAGATTGACATACAGACCATATACTATGATTGATCCCACAGATTCATCTGCTGTTGACGAGCGATCCCCTATGACATATATTCATAATATTAACAATTTATTGATATTTCACGGGGAACAAGACGCCTTAATACCTGTACATCATGCTTATGATCTTTACCAAGCATCTAATAGCTCTAACAAACGATTAATCATTATTCCAAACGAAGGACATAATCTCGACCCCGAAAGAGTGAAGAAGGAAACTATTCTCTTCCTTGACGAAGTGTTTTCCAATCCTTATACAAAAGTCGTTGGGCTCTCTTCTTCCTACTATTTACTAATGCTGAGTTGGGTAGTACTTTTAATTGGAGGTTTGTCGGTAATGTTAGGATTCCTTTCCATCTATCCTATTGTACAGCAAATTATCGAAACCAGATGGAATTTGACCGAATCTGATGTGTTACTCCCAAAAGACAATCTGACGTTGATGGGATTAATATTTCTACTAATGTCTTTTATAATCCTACATATAGCGTCAACAATCACTTCTCTTATAATAACGACCTCTTATTCAACATTCATAGGACTCGCTATTACTACACTCGCTACTGTAAGTTTATTAGTGATAGGATATACTTTGATTCAAAACCAACAATTATCTCAACCCTCTACTCGAAAACTAAAAAAATGGGTCGTGGAAACAGGGCTTGCCTTGGGAATGATTCTTGGAATTTATATTACGTTGGTGCTATTTGGAGATTTTCAATTCATTCCTTTTATCAATTTTGAAAGCGTTCTCCGAGTATCTGGAATTCTGATTACGATTGGCATAGTTATGAGTATTGAAACTCTTTTTTATTGGCAGGTAATTCATCACTATGTCAAAATTCTAAATAAAAATCAAAATAACGAAGTACACTTATTGATTATGTCATTAATCTACCTTATAACTAAATCCACAATATTTTTTATTCTAATAATCTGTTGGTATCTACTAGAATTACGTTTCATCGTTGTAAGCCTCGTTCTATTTAGCATGATGGGTATAATTAGCGCTATCATCCGTTATAAGTGGGGATTTCTACCAACTTTAATATTCACAGTGATAGCAGGCCTGACAGCCTTTTCAACCTTTTCAATCTTTTTCTTATTGATGTAAATAATGCCTCATTAATAAAAACAGTCTTTATGGATTAAACAAAAGCATAAATACTTCAATCATGATTTCCAAAGGAATTTTAAAGGTTTATCTTCTAAGAAATTAAGAACGTCTTCGACAATCATATTAGTTTGGTGACGAACGACATCTTTTGTATTTCCACCGAAATGGGGCATGACAGTCACGTTGTCGAATTCTAGAAAGCGATTTTCATAATCAACTGGTTCTTCATCAAAAACATCTAGACCGGCACCAGCAATTTTCTTTTCTTTAATAGCATTGTAAAGGGCATCTTCATCAATGCAATAAGATCGCGACAAATTAAAGAAGTGAGCAGTTGGTTTCATTAAAGCAAACATATCTGCATTAATAAGCTCTTCTGTTTCATCTATAGGGGGAGTATGAATAGTAATCATATCTGAGTCTTTCATTAATGTCTCAAGAGAAACGTGTTTTGCTTTAGTTTCAAGTACACCTTCATGATTTTCAGGTACATAAGGATCAAAATAAAGGATTTTTGACCCAAAGCCTTTATGTAATCTATGTGCCACTCGTGAACCTATCGCTCCAAATCCAATTATCCCGATTGTTAAATCACTTAATTCTACACCTCGGTAACGATTAAAAAACTCCGCAAAGTCCTCTTCACTCTCAATTTCAGCGAGGTCGAATTTACCACTTTTTAAAAGACGATCAATTTCGATCATTTTGCGTGCCTGAGTTAACATCATAGCTACGGTGAGGTCTGCTACAGCATCAGCATTCCGATGAGGTGTATAGATTACAGGTATGTTCTTTTCTGCAGCAGCTTCTTCATCAACATTCACAGGCGTTCCTCTAGTCGATGCAATTAATTTTATATTAGTTTTTTCAATAACCCATGCATCTACTTCATCTGCCTCTGTTATTAAGATATCAATACTCTCATCGTTTAATTTCTTGATGAGTTCATCTTCATCGAAATAGAGTTTTCCTGTATCTCTCCAACTCTCATAAAATACCTCACAGCGCTCTTGTAACTTTTTCAGCCCGCTTTCATGAAAAGGAGCTGTAATTAAGATTTTCAAAACTTGAGCCTCTCTCATACTTTTTTTAATCTTCTTCTCGGGATTTTTCGTAAACTTCTGACCAAGAGAGAAATCCAGTGTCATATTCAGCTTTATACTCTTCATTTGGCGAGAAAATATCTTTTTCAGTAATTAATTGGGAGACTGCTTTATCTACAGTTTTAAAACGTCCAGTGCCTATCATACTAGCAATAAATCCAGCTACAGATGCACCTTCTGGTATAAAAACATGCACATCAGATTGAATAACATCCGCTAAAACCTGACAGAAAGCTTTTGATCTAGCTAGTCCTCCAACAACATAGACTGTTTCTAGAGTAGAATCTGCTATTTTAAGTATTTGTTCCATATTTGCACGAACAGAATATGAAAGATTTTCTACAATGGCTCTAGCAAAGGAGCTAATATCGAGATTATCTTCGAGAATATAAGCTATAGGGGAGAAAATAAATCCTCCTGTTGGGATTTGAAGCATATTTTGAGCATTGAAAATTTGAGGTCCAATATCTGCTAAAACTCCTCCTGCTCCAGGAACTTGAGAAAGAACTAGTTCTTCAAATTTATCGTATGGATTAGCAATTCCTAATTTAGCTAAAAAAGCTTCTACAAACCATTGATGAGCGTCTCCAGCAGTTCCCGCATTAGATTCGATTACCCATTTACCTAAGAAAGGATTGGTCCAAACTCGTCTCTCAGGATCTAAGATAGGATGATTGATAACATAATAAATTGGCATAGTAGATCCAGCAACCACACCCAAAGAACCAGGTTTTACTGCACCACATCCAATTAAAGATGCTTGACTATCAGCACATCCTATAAAAACAGGAGTTTGTGGTTTAAAACCAAGCTTTTGAGCTACACTAGGGAGAATAGAACCAATTAACTCACCAAACTCTAACTTTTTTGGTAGGATTTCATGAGAAATTTCAAACTCTTCAAGGATCTTTTCTGACCAATTTCTCTTAATAATATCGAAGAGAAGTGTCTCACTTGCCCCAGTGTCATCAATAACATATTTTCCTGTTAAACGGAAATTTATCCAACCATCAATTGTAAGGAGATGGTTAATTTTCTCATAGATCTCCTCTTCATTTTCTTGGAACCATAATAATCTAGCTAACGGAAAAATAAAGGGAGGACCTCTTCCAGTGATATCATAAATTTCATCGTTGTCCATATAGTCCTCTGTATCAACTTCTAAACCACGGACATCACGATTTGGTCCTGCATACAGCTCTTTTCCGTCTTTGTCGAAGAAGACGCACCCTTGTCTTTGAGATGTGGCAGAAATCGCTGCGATATTGCTCACGTCGATCTGTGCGTGACTAATAGCTTTTTTAATCGTGTCAATGATTATATTCCAGAATTGGTCTGGATCAAATTCATGGCCATAAGGTGCTAAATCTTCTGGAACATGATAAAGATGACTCCATTTTGTTTTAGAAAAGCCTAGTATCTGCCCATCTTCGTTTCCAATTACAGCTTTTCCTCCACTGGTCCCAGCATCTATCGTCAAGAAATAATCCGTCATGTTATCCTTCTCCTTTTCTGTCTTTTAATCAAATCCAGGAAATTTTCGTAATTCTCCACCAAATCGTTTCGCATTTAAGTAAAGCCGTAAATATTCTTCTAAAGCTCGAGTTTTAATAGCAGCTTCTCGAAATGTTTCTCCTACTGCCAGTGTACCGTGATTTTCTAGTATTACTACACTAGAATCCCACAGTCTATCAGCCACAGCTTCTCCAAGCTCTTCTGAGCCCGACTGTTCATATGGCACAATAACAATTTCAGGAACTAGAAATCCTAACTCAGCAGTTAATGGAGGAATTTCTGGAGGATTTTTGAGGATAGACAGGGCAGTGGCAAGCGGAGCATGGCTATGAATAATTGCTTTGAAATCCTCATCCTCCTGAAAGATTCGTAAATGCATCGGCCATTCAACAGAAGGACTCATTTCTGTGTCTTCATCCACAACTTCCCCTTCCAATGACATTTGAATCAGGTGTTTAGGTTCAACTAGATCTTTCTTCAATCCTGAAGGAGTGATCCAGAAAAATTGACCATCATCCTCGGATCGAAAACTCAAATTTCCTCCAATATCTGTAAGAATTCGTTCTGCATAAAGCTCTTTCATAGTTTGGCATAATTCTACCTTTATTTCTTGATCAGAAGTCATTTTTTTAAACATCCGCTAGATAAATCGACAGAATCAATCGAAAAATAGAGAATTATCAATTTTTTGTGTTAAGAAGTGAATAAAAAGCCGTTATTTCATTATTTTCTGCAATTTCAGAAGATCGGGCATACTGCCTTTAACTTTCAGCTTTTTACTTGTATAGGCTTTCATTCCACCAATTTCACCTGTCATAATACCTTTCCATGTTGCAGCATCAGTCGTGATTTTCACATGAATCTTTCCCTCTGGCTCTCCTTCAATTACGTCACTTGGCACGCCTTGCTCAATATTTGTGTAGAAGGTTTTCCCTAAATCAGTGAATTCAAAAGCTATGGTCTTTGACCACTTTCGAAAAGTCTTTTTGGCCTTTTCAGTGTTAAAATTATCCATCATCTTATTAATTGCATCAATTGCTTCTTGTTCCGACATTTTTGTTTCACTCAATGGAGTTTTTTGAGTAGAATTAACTTTTCTATCATTGTCTAAAAGGATTTTCTTTTCTTCATTAGAAAATCCCGATAAAATCTTCTAATCCTAGATCCTTCAAGTGGTCACTATCAGGTATTGTAGTTTTAATATCCCACTTCAATGCTGTAAGAAACTCGCCAAGAATTTTTCCTTCTTCCTCTAATAAAGAAACATTCTTATTGGGTCCATCCTCTGCTTTATCAAGAATCCTTTGTGGTAGTTTGAAATTTAAAGGATTAACTCCTTCGCGAAGATTAAAAAGATGTTTTACCGTTAAGATTCTCTCTCCTATGGTAATAAATTCCTCAATAGTTAGATTCAGACCCGTTACAAGGTTTACAAATTCTAAGGCTGGAAAATTCCCTGTTGTAAGCCCAAATTGACATAAACCAACAGAAGAAATCGTTTGATGGTAGCAATAAAAGTCTGGAATACGATTCTTCTTATCTAGTGATGGATACATCTTATTAAATTTGGATATATCAACCATCACTTCAATGAAGGGTGTATGACGTCCAGGAGCGGGATCTAGTTTATATGGAATTATAATTGTCTTTGAAAATCGCGGATCATGGGCAGGAATGGCTTGATTGTTGATATGAATTGCAAATTCCTCCGCGTTGAGTTTTTTTGCCGCTTTTCCCACGCCTTCCGCTAGTAAATCTCCAATGCCCTCTCGATTTGCGATTTTTTTGATCATTGGAAGAAGATCAGCTGAGTTTCCCCAAGATATGTTCAATCCATCTAAATCATTATCAGATAGGATCCCATTTTCTGTGGCTTCCATTAAAAACCCAAGAATTGAACCTATGGCAATCGTATCTAATCCCTGCCGATTACAATAATCATTCATAGCATAAACAGAACCAAGATCGTCATTAAGCAAATTCGAACCCAACATAGCTAACGTCTCATACTCTGGTTTTTGAGTCTCTGGGAGATCATATTGCTCATCTTTATAGCTCATTATCCCTCCACAAGTAATTGGACATCTTTTACAACCATATTTACGAATCTGATACTTAGTGACATTATCAGATGTCAATTTTACACTTTTCTTCAAAGGAAAATCTTTGTAGGATCCTTTCCAGTTTTTTACTGGTGCATCCCCAGTTTCAACACACACAGCTGTTCCAGCTGAGGTTCCCCACCTTCGATAACTCTCTATTACCATACTACTGGTACTCATGGATCCATAGTTCTTTATCCGAAACCGACGAAGCCAGGGCGCAAATGAAGTTGATAATTTAAGACTAGGCCTCAAAAGAAAATTTAATCCTTTCGACATCCATTTATTAATTAGGGTGCGAAGTTCACGAAGACCTTCAGGGTCGAAAACAGGTATTTTCTTTGTTCCTCGTACTACTACCGCTTTGAGATTTTTTGAACCCATAACTGCCCCAAGGCCACTTCGAGCGGCAATTCTAGCTTTATCAGTGACTATACCTGTAATAAGAACTAATTTCTCTCCCGCTAATCCAATACTAGCAACTTGGACTTTTGGCCCAAATTTCTTTTTCAGCTCCTCCTCTGTTTCAACGCAATCCATTCCTTTAAGATGAGGAAATGGAGCTATTTCAATTGAATCATTGGTTATGTTAAGAATCGAGAGTTCCTTGGCTTTTCCTTTAATAAGTAATAAATCAAAGCCGGCGCTACGTAGTTCAGGGCCGAATCTTCCACCTGAATTAGCTTCTCCCCACGTTCCTGTCAAGGGTGATTTTCCAGCAACCATAAATCTACCTGAGAATGGAACAATTGTTCCGCTTAGAACACCTGTGACGAAACATAAAATGTTTTCAGGCCCCAACGGATCTGTATTAGGAGGCATAGTTCGAAGGAGATAATCAGCTGCAAGTCCCTCACCTCCTAAATACTTTGGGAAGATTTCATCTCGAAATGAATGAGACTCAATAGTTACTGTAGACGTTGATAAGTCGATTAAACCCACACGAATTATATTACTGAAAATAGAATCCAAAATCTCACCTGTTTCTGAATTTATCAATGAAAAATCGCAATTGTAATAATGCGATATTGAGGAAGTAATGATTTATTGTTTATAATCAGCAATTTTTCGCGTTCGCACACTTTTTAAATAATCATGTAGGTAAAATAGCCTAGGGGGCGAAATGTCTGAAAAAATCCCCCAAGATACGACAATCCACACACGATCACCTACTATTAGAGGAAACATTGCTGTGGGTGTTTTTACAATATTCGTAGTGTTCATTATCATTGTTTTCGCGTTTGTCTCTGTTGATAATATTGTTATATTTATACTGATTGCTTGGCTTCCCCTGATTCTTCTAGCTCGGTTATACTACGTATTGTTTAAAGACATCAAGAAAATACGAGCTGGTTACTACAACACTATCCCTGGATAAATTGGTCGAGAGTAGATAATCACCTAACCCAAAATTATAAGAATTCCAACTATCACTACACGGTTAAAGATTAAACTCAATCAGATGAATTAAGAGAAGTGTTACATCAATTCTCGTGACTGCCAGGCGACTAAATCCTCTAGATAGCGAGGGAGTTGGTGGTAATGCTTTACAACATAGTCACCAAATTTTTTAGCTGAATTTTTTGTGGATTGATAAAAGTAGATCCCTTCGATCTGTGTTTGACGAATATAATCAGCTTTTATTAGATTTGCTAAGTCTTGGATAATCTGTGACCTTTGGTAACTCAATATTTCTTCTAATTCTAAAATTGAAAGTCCTTTATCTAAGTATTTCTTATCTTCAAGTATGAAGAGAAGATTCAATTCACTTTCAGTTAATCTTAGTGCTTTTTTTAGAATTGATACTGCTTTTAGATTAAGCTTGGAAGAAATTTTCATATGATAAATTCCCTCGATTATAAACCTTCCAAATCGATTTTTTACCGTTGCTTGTATTTAAAATATTACTATTTTTTCCACATATTTTCAAGGAAGTTGTTCCATTTAAAAGGAGGATTAACAGGTTTTTTGGTTTTTCATTTCCCAGTTTTATTTTTATTCTTATATGGATTGATCCTTGTGTACCAACAAACCATTGAGGGTTATATCATATCATTGCTATTGAATTTTGCAGGATTATTTGCTTTTAGCATCCATACATACTTCATCAAGGTTAAAAATCGAGAAGAATTTACCCTGCCAATTTCAAAGGCCATTCTTATCAGTACCTTGATTCTATCTTTAGTACAAGCAGCAATCACGATTTATCTATTGATTTTGTAAACATTTCAACAATTGTATCATAAAACACAGATCAATAATGTAAAACGCTCTTTAGCTCAGAAGTTGGTTACGTCCATTTGGTTACATCCATTCTAAGCTTCTATCAAGGAGAAAGAGAAATTTAAATAATTAATGACTGATACATCTTGAATAACTAGATCTTTTTAAGATTCCATTTTGATAAAACTTATTCGGAGTGAGGTGCTAATAAGATGGACAAATCAGAAATGAAACGCCTTCTAACAATGCTTAAGAGCGTTTCAGATGAGGAACGGGAGACTGGAATCGAATCACTTACAGAATATTGTAAAAAAGAGCCAGAACTTTTGAAAGAGATTCATAAGTTGATCAATAAGGGAAAAGAGCTTCAAAGGCAAGCAGCTTATGAAATTGTTGGTCATGTACAAAACGAATCATCAATACCCATTTTGTTAAAAAAATTGACTGATAAAGATCCAACAATTCGAGAACATGCAAGCAATACTATTGTTAAATTTGAAAAACCCCCAAAATCTCTTATTTCTGGTCTTAGACAGCTCCTTTTCCATAAAAGAGGAGAAGTTCGGTTAAGAATTTTGACAATAATCAGTGAACTTAAGATTGAAGAAACGTTGGATGATCTTTTTTCCATTGTTCGCCAAGAAAGAAAGGATCAGCCTTATGTTACTCAAGAAATTTATAATGTCTTTGGCAAACTTAAGAGTCTCCGTGCTGTTCCTATTTTGTTAGAAGATATTTCAAGCAACGAACGCAATAATGCACTTCAAGAGATAACAGAACGACATGGAAAAGAAAAGGTTGATATTTTTAGAGAAAAAACAGTTGAAAACCTTGAGAATGTACCAGAAGAATTTCTTAGCGATCCCGAGCTTATAGAAGCGTTACTTGAAGGAATTAATAGCACTAAAGATAAAGTACGAATCAATTCGCTTTATATTTATTGCAAAATCGCTGATGATAACCAATTCGATCTCATTAGGACAAAGCTCCAAGATTCCAACCCTGAAATTCGTCGAATGACCTTGAAGTGGCTTGCTCAGTATGAAAAGAAAGAGAGTGGAGAAGATTTAGTCAGATCTCTTGGAGATGCAGAAGTGACCTCCACTGCATCAATGCTATTAGAAGACACAAAGTGGCTTGGAACTCTCAGTAAAGAGGGTTTAGAAGCTGAAAATCCAGAAGTCCGTGGAAATTCAGCTACCATTTTAGCAAAACTGAATGATAAATCTGTTGTAAATAAGCTTGTTGAAGTTCTTTATATTGAAGACGTAGACGAAACAAAAATTAGTATTGCAAAAGCTTTGGGTGATCTGAAAGATCAACGAGCGAATCAGTCTCTTCTGGATTTAACCTTTTCACAAACAAATAGGGTTGTAGAAGCAGCAAGAGAAGCACTTGCTCAAATAGGTACAGTCTGTGGATTGACTGACTTCTTAAACTTATTTGACGCTTTATCTAAGACCAAAAATATAGATGAGAGAGAAAAGATAAAAACGGATATCATAGAGCTAGGAGAGGTTCCCAAGGATTTAATTTGCCAACTATTAAAATCAAGCAAGAATGAGGAATTAAGAGCCTCTGCAGCTGTTATTATAGGATGGAGAGAGATTCATGAAGCAATAGATAATCTTATTGATACTTTAGAGAAAGATAATTCATCTTTGGTAAGAACTAAAACGTGTGAAGCACTAATATTTGCAAATGAAAAAGCAATCAACCCTTTAATTAGTTATCTAGCAGATCAGGATACAAGTGTACGGAAAGCGGCATCCAGATCATTGATAATAATTAATAGACCATTAGAATGTGTCGAAGCTTTATTCAATCCAAGCTCCATGATTAGACTCGGAATTGCCGAGGTTTTTCAAGAAATTAGATCTTCAGATTCTCTAGACAGGCTTAGGGAGGCTGTGCAAAAAGAGCAAGAACGCTCCGTATTAAATGCTTTTATTTTGGCATTGGGGTCTCCTCGAGATCCCGCAGCTATCAATGATATTCTTCCTTTTGTTGAGAATTCAATTGCAGCTACAAGAGCAATAGCAGTTCAAGCTCTTGGAGAAATTGCGGATGAAACTACAATTGTAATTCTAATAAATGTCTTAGACGATAAAGAAGAAGATGTTGTCGAAAAGGCTTTAGAAGCTTTGAAGGCAACTGGAAAACATTCTGAAGAGCTAAATGATGTTATTATGGCGATTCAAGCAATTAGACTTCCAGATGGATATAAAAACACGGAAAAAATCGATATTCTTGTGAACAATAAGTCCATCTCACTTTATCATCTGCATCAAATCCTAGAACAGAAATTAGAGAATTTGAATCTCAGAAGGGGAGTTTTTGTCGTACTTGGAGAAATAGCGGATCCTGAATCAGAAGACCATTTTTTCAACGCTCTGATTGAGGAGGACGTAATAATTCGCGAAACTATTGCCCGGGCGTTTACAAAATACGATCAAGATAGAATTATTAGCCGTATGATACCTCTCTTAGATTCATCAGAGGAATCAATACGGTGGGGAGTCGCGGAAACCTTCACTCTAATAGCAGACGAAGAGATTAGACAAGTAATAGAAGACCGATTAGTACCCAAAACAGAAGAGTCAAGTAACGTTAGAATGGCCTTTTGTCGTGCCTTGGGTATGATTAGGAATCAAAATAGTGCTAGTTGTTTAATATATGTACTTTCTGACGAAGAACCATTAGTAAGGATTGAAGCTGCTCTCTCTTTGGGATCAATCGGTAATCCAATAGCATTTATCCCATTATTTGAAAGGGAAGAGGATGCTAATCAAGAAGTTAGGGAAAGGGTGACAAAAGTTCTAAATCAGCTAGGAGAGACCTGTAAAATCCAACCCATTATTGAAAACTTCAGGGAATTTCGTAATGAAACTGAAGAAATCAGGATTAATGCTGCTATTACACTAGCAGATTTTAAAGAAGAGACATCCTCCTATCTTAAAGAAGGCCTATCATCCAAGAATCCCCTTGTACGCGAGGGGTGTAGTAACGCACTTGGCCAACAGAAATTTGCCCCTGCAAGACCTATTCTGGAAACATTAACAGAGGATGAGGAAGATACTGTGAGAATAGCTGCAATTCGTGCTCTTGAACAGATAGGCGACCCACAATCAGCAGAAATAATTGTCACACGTCTAGCTGATAAGGAAACAAGAGGAAAAGGAGAAGAAATTTGGAATACAGCAATATTAGCTCTTGTTTCACTTAATCACATCCATCCACTGCTTAAAAAGGCCCATGATCCAGACAGAAGTATCAGATGGGGAATCTTACGAGCACTAGGAATTTTAAAGACTGGAATCGTAGTAATCTTATCTCTTATAGAGGATACTGATGAACAAGTCCGAATTCAAGCTGCAATAGCATGCGGACAACTTAAAGATACAACTGCTGTAAAACCTTTGATTAAACATTTAGCGACTGACTCTAGTATCGAAGTTAGAATTAATACCGCAAATGCTCTGGGACAAATAAAAGACATTGAAGCAACCTTTGCATTATTAGAAAGCGAAGAACAAGAGAATGTCGAGGTTGTTGCTGCATCCTCAAAAGCATTAGATTCTCTCGGAATATCTCCAGAAGAGAGAGAGCTTGTCAGCTTTTTAAGAGCGCTTAAAGATGAAGAGGAAGAAATAAGAAATACTACTATATCTCAAATAATTAAAGTTGAAGAAAGTAAGAAATTTCTTCGTCAATTTCTATCAGCAACTAATCTTTACCTTCGAGCTTCCAGTGCTTATGCTTTGGGTCTATTTGAGGATGAAAAATCTGCTTTTAAAATTAGAAAACTTTTATCTGATAAAGAAGTACTAGTACGGGCTGGTTCGGCTAAAGCATTGGGATTATTAGCAGATGTCGACGCGATCCCTGAGTTGATTTCGCATCTTCAAGATAAAAAAGAGAAAATGCAGATTAGAGAACTTAGTTCTGATGCCTTGGCCAGTATCGGTTCCCCTTCAGTAACTATGCTAGTCGAATCCCTAAGCCATGATAGCAAAACAGTTCGACGACTAAGTGCTCTAGCCCTTGAGAAGATCGCAGATCCTGAGAGTAGAGAACCGCTAATAAATTCTGGTCTTAGAGACAATGATGAAGAGGTCAGGCAAACTGCAATCAGAGCACTTATAAGAATTGGTGAACCAGTAGTCATGGATATTTCAGCCATTCAAGATGATAAGAAACGTTATGCCAGAATGGCAGCAGTAGAAGTTTTGGGTGAGATTGGCTCTGTTCAAGCAATGAGGAAGTTAGAAGTCGCACTTAATGATGGAGACGCTTTAGTACGAGAATCAGCTGGGAATAAACTAGAAAAGATTGGTCTGGAGGCAATAAAGTCTCTATGCCGCTGTCTTGCTTCACCAAGAAAAGAAACAGCTCGCTTAGCAGCCAAAATTCTTCTCAATCTCTCTCCAACCATGAGAGAAAAAGGAGAGTTTCATGCTAATCGTTTTCTCCGTTCAACACTTAAAAAACGCGATAAAGAACTACAAGCAACAGCTTGCGAGGCACTTGGAATTTTAGGGGATAAAAATGCTATAGAAGATCTTGTGAATATGCTCGGAAGTAGACATGAACAAGTGAGATTTGCAGCTGTTAAGGCTCTTGGAATTATGCATGATGGGAGAGCGATTCCACCGTTGGAACTTATGCTTAACGATAAAAGTGTGGAAGTTCGAATAGCAGCCACAGAAGCTCTTGAGCAATTAGATAAAAAAGGTATAGAGGCACAAGTCGTTGAGGGGTTAACTGATTATGTCAAATCATCTGGAATCGGAGGTATGGTTCGTAAAGCTGTTTCTGACAGAAGAGGGCAAATAATGGAATCGGTACCTTCGGATCTTGAGGAAGCGGGTCTCGAAGGTGTAATAGCAAAAGGTGTGGAGTTAACATCAG
>JAEOTY010000195.1 GCA_016839625.1 Candidatus Hodarchaeota archaeon | reverse complement strand
TGCTTATCAACGCACTGCTACGCCCTTTAAATGCCCTTCATGGTCTTTTACGTTTTTTCGTGACCAAATCTTTTCCGAAGTGCTTGCGTGTGGTTGAAACGGAGGTATAACCAATTTTTTAAAAGGAAGTGTTTTTGAAGCAACTCGAGTACTTATGAATTCACAAAATTTGATACCACAATCATATGTACTCATTTCAGCCATTTTTTCAGTCTATTCCTCTGTAACGACAATACTTTCATGTGATCCGCTCATTGGAAATCGGCCAATGTTTGCTATCTTTTCTTCGAGAGATTTGATTTTTTGTAATATTAGCTGGTTAATTTGTCGTTGTGATACAAAAAATTCATGAGTTAGTCGTGCCAATAATGGTTGTTCACTATTCCCCTTCACGTCAGCGTGAATGGAGTTTGATTCAAATTTTGATTCGTTTACAACATTTTCTAATTTATTCATTTCCCTGTCCATACGATATTGCATAATATTGTTTGATTAATTGGTCTAGTTTGAGTAATCGGTTCAGAACAAACGAAGTACTTACTTTCATCTCCAATTGCTCTTCAATCTCCTTGCGAACAGCTTTGAATTTGTCAGCTGTTTCAACAACGAAAGCTAAGGTGGTTGTCTTAGCTCCCACTGGATTTAATCTTGCAGGACTCATGGTTTATTCACATGTTAACCTATTTTTTTGGTATTTTTTACTTCCTAGCTCCCCAACAATTTTGATATTTTGATGATTAAAATCATATTTCTGAATAAGATATTTGGACCATATTATATAAAACTAGCTACTAGAAAAACAACTTTGTCAATTAAGCGTGTTATCAGTGAATGTTTCTTTCTACTTGGAGTACGTACATGCAAAGGAAAGGTACGTACATTGAGAATTCTTGGACCTAATTGACAATTAATCAAATGAATGCTAAATAGATAATTTAAAATATTAAGTCAAACTTGAAGATCTCTAATCGTAAAAGAAGATGTTGATGGAGAGAGTCAACTTGAAGAATAAATGGGAGTTAGTTAAGTATGTTCTAATAGTTATTATGGGATTTATTGCAACATTTGTTGGCATATACTTTCCTATGGTATTATCCATAATTGAACCAGAGATAATTGTTAGTGTAGGTGGAGCAAACTTGGGAATAGTATTTGTATTCGGTTCATTCATGATTGGATATTATATAGGTGAAATGATCCGTCCAGATGAGGGAGATGATTTAGATGCAACAAAAGATTATGGTTTTGCAACTTTGGGTATATTCTTAGGGTTTATAGCTATTTTTGGCTTTAATATCTGGTTAGCAACAGAGCAATTTAATTATTATTTGACAATAGGTATCTTTGGATCAATAATAGCGGTTATGACCTTTTTAGCGAACATTACGGATTTCATTAAAAATAAAAAGGTTTCAGAGGAGAGTTTCAAGAAGGTATTCAAATTTATCGCCATATTTGGAGTTTACCAATATCTAGTTTCTTCTTATATCACGCCTGCAATACAGAATTTTGGTACAAATACATTACCATATTTCCTAATTGTTTTGTTATTATCATTGGCACTAATTTTCATATTTCTACAAGAAGTTCGAGAAGTAATTCCAGATTGGATTGTGACATATGTAAAATCAAAATTTCCTCCTAAAGAAATAGTACCAAACTCACATGAAGAATCAATCAGCTCAGAAGATGAGAACTCCTCTTCTACCGAGTAACCAGATTGAGGAAAAATAAAATATAACAAATACTCCAAATATAATGACAATTGATCTATTTGATGCCAATAGCGAATGAAAAGAATATCACTACTATATAATTGATGCGAATAAATTACTATTTCGCGACATTTGGAATTATAATCATCTTGCTTTATGTCACCGCAGCTAATGCAACCAAGTATCCAACTAGGGATCCTAGCAGGGGAATAATTGCTGAAATGCGAATCAATTGAGGGATTGGAAAGGTATGCGTTGAAATAAGTCTTGTTAAGTTATTCTGATGGCGAATAATCGTCATATCATCTCTACATTCAAGAATAAGTGAGTGTATTACTTCTTGTTGCTTTAAAATTAGAGTATTTAGGATTGTGCTATACTTTCTCCAACTACGACTAATTGCTAGTCCAGTTTGTCCAAAACCAAAGAAAATCAATAATATGAGTAATGTCATCACAAGAAAATAAACCAAATCAGCACTAAGGATCGCAATGAATAATGAAATGCTTGTTGTCACAAAAAATGGGAGCAGAAAAGAGATCAACAAAAGTTCAAAAACTAAAGGAGGAAAATCATCAAAAATAAATGGAAATACCCAATCAATTTCAAAATCGAACGATATTCTTTTTAGTTGAAATCTCTTCTTACCATTTGTTTTATCAAAAACAACGTAATTATCAAGTAGATCGGCATTTTCTAATCTTTTAAAAAGAGATAACGTTAGATCGTGATAATTAGACCAATTTGATTTTGTGGAAAAAGCTCTGTTTAAAAGAGTTACAGTAGTGAGGATACACCCTAAGAATGCTCCAATGCTAGTGGCGAATATTAAGCCAGCAGAAATCTCAGAAGGAAGTCCTTTAAAGACGTCAGGGTTCACAAATTCTCCAGCGAAAACATCAATTATTACCTCAATTGCAAACAGGGCTGACCCTATCCCAGTAAATCCTAATAATAGGGAAAGAATAAGAGCAAAAATCTTCTGATAAAATGAACGAGGATGATCAAATTTTCCTTTTTCCTTTTGTAAATAATCCACGAAAGTTTCTGATTTTTTGTCAAAGAGAATGTCTTTCTTTATTTCCCAAAAAAACTCATTATCTAATATTACATCTTCCTCTGAAAGATCCATTGAAATTCATACTCCTTAGAATATTTGAATCTTTAGAAATAAGTTAGGTCAAAGCTTTTTTTTAAAGATTTACCTGTTTCCTCAAGAAATTATAGTATAATCGATGAACAGGATTGTTATCACAGGCTAGTTAAAATAGTAAAAAAAAAGAGGTTGAAGATAAATCGGTATCTTCTGATTTGCTTTTTTTCTTGAAACTTATTCTTTTTTCAATCCTTTATCTAGACCTTTTCCTGGACCTTTTCCTCCTCTTTTAGGGAGTTTGACCTTGATTTTATCGAGAACACCGAACTTATGGGCACCATACAATCCTGCTGCAGCACCCCCGACAATACTTCCCCCTACAATTGTGCCCAAGAGAAGGCCTGGAAAAGGATCGAAAGGTTTTGGTTTAGTTGTTGGCTTTTTCGTAAAAGGGGGAACTGTTTGACGTGGGATCAGTAATTCTTCTGGCCCAATGGTAACGTTCATTGTATAAGTCGCACTTAATCTAACATCCATAAATACGCGGAAATACACATCAGTTCCGTTATAAAGATTAGAGTAGTTTGTGTTCATCGGGAATGCTCCAACCTGTTCAGGTACACCAGTGCCATTCCGGCTATAATCGAGGATACTGCCATTAATACTGAGAAGTTCAAGATCTAAGTTTTCTTGAGATCCAAAAGAGATTTTAACGATTAACGCTAGGCCTGCGGGAACAGTAGTAACATAATAGTCGTCATCTTTGACTCGCATTTGAAGGTTAGTCAAAATGGAGGAGACCGTGTTGTTTGGTACTCCCTCAACTACATTAATCTGTGTTGCGTCAGATAATACGTCGTTATCTTCATAAGGGTCATCAGATTCTACTATATTTATGGTCAAATTATATGCATTTGATGCCCCATCAATGGCAGCATCTATAAAACAAACAATGTAATATTTTCCACTAGTTGGTGCAGTGAAAGTGAGGGATTCATTACCTATTGGACTACGGCTAGTATTGGCTAAGGATTCATCAGAGTAGAATAAATCGAGATCGATATCATTGGCATAAACGTCATCACCTTCCTGGTATTCATTGGCAAAATAGGTCAAGGAAACTTCTATAAAATCTGATGCAGCCAAATAAATGTAATAATAATCATCGTCGCTATCTCGAAGAATCAAGTCAGGATAATTACCTTCAGCAATTGGTGCTGCTGTAAAGGAATCATCATTAGATTCAAATGAATCGTCAAACTCTTCAACAGTAACAGTCATATTATAATCTAAACCAATTGATGCATAAGAACCGCTTTTACCTGCTATCCAGATTAAGTAGACATAAGATTTTTTAACTTTAATAGATACTGTTTCTGAATTAGATGAGGGAAGTTCAGACGAATTACGTAAATTCCAATCCCCATCGAAGAGTTTCATATCCAAATCGCCCTCTGTGCCATTGAAATCAATTCGTACGGTAAGCAAATCACCTGCTAGAAGGGAAATGGCAAACCAATCTGGGTCTCCCTTTAAGGAGAAAAGTCCACCCCAAGGATCGTCTTCAGTTGGTTGGAAAGTCTGACTTTTCGCAGGTAGCTCTTTAGCATCAAAAGGATTATCATTATCCTCTGCCCAATCGTCAATAGCTTCGATAGTAATGGTTAGGTTATAATACCGAGGATATAGGTTATCACCAGTAACGTGGATAAAATACCAAGTATTATCTCCTGTACTATTGAACGTATGAAGAGGACCTATTCTTAAACCATTGTAAATTGGTTCTCCTTCGCTTATTCGAGAGTGATCAGAAGTATTGTAGAGAGAAAGTTTGAGGTTTCCAATGAAAGAGAACCAATGGATATCTACCAATATTCTTTCGGAGTTCTTTACCTTGACTCGGTACCAGTCGTCTCGTCCCTGGGAAACAACCATTCCAGGATACTCACCTTGATCAATGACTTTTGCAGAAGTATT
>JAEOTY010000194.1 GCA_016839625.1 Candidatus Hodarchaeota archaeon | reverse complement strand
GTCTGTCTGCTCGGTGATGGTGCAGTAGGCAAGACCGCTTTACGTGAGCGCTATTTAGGGAAGCAATTCTCTAGTGGATACGTAATGACGATAGGCGCGGACTTCGCTGTAAAGAAAACACAGATTGCTACCAACGAAGGAGAGAAAGAAGTCAAATTCCAAATCTGGGATCTTGCAGGCCAACCTCGTTTTAATAGTGTCCGAGAACTCTATTATAAAGGTTCTCATGGCGGATTACTAATATTTGATATTACTCGGCGGGAATCCTTTTCCAATTTAGACTCCTGGCTTGATGAATTGTTCAAAAACTCTGGACGTGGTCCGATACCCATCACTGTACTCGGAAATAAAGTAGATCTAAGGAAAGAAGCAGATGATTGTGTTACTGTGGCTGAGGCTCAAGAATTCACTGAGAATCTGAAAAATCTTCTACAGTTCAATTGTGATATTCCCTACTTAGAAACATCGGCAAAAACAGGCGAGAACGTAGATAAATCTTTTAATTTATTAGCGAATAATATTAAAACTTTTTTATCTAAACCAAAATAATTGAAGTGAGTGAGCGACCAACTATTGGTCACTATTTTTCGAATCGGTCATCGGATTAAACGAGATAGTAGGACAACAACTCATCTGGCTCTTGTGGCTCGATCATTTGGAGCTACTAGAATGATTATTGCTGGGGATGAAGATAAAAATCTACTCAAGACAGTGGACAAGGTTAATTCTGAATGGGGAGGTGATTTTCAATTAGAGATTATTCCCTATGATGAATGGAAGAATTTCCTCGAAAAGTGGAAAAGTGAAAAAGACAATAAAATTGTCCATCTTACGATGTATGGAGAAAACATCCCCATTTTTGAGAGATCTGAAGATTTTATCAACTTGAAAAAACAACCATTAAATTTATCTCACTTACTAATCGTGGTTGGTGGAAAGAAAATACCTGGAAAAGTCTTTCGCTATGCTGATTGGAATATTGCCATAACAAACCAACCCCATTCTGAGGTTAGTTCTCTTGCGGTTTTCTTAGATCATCTTACCTCCGATGCTTTACAAATACGGTTTTCTAACTCCCTAAAACAAATTATTCCCTCGATAGAAGGAAAAAAACGATATATTGGAGAAAAAAAGAATGAGAATTAAGTCAAAAGTCCAAATTGGTGTGATTGGGGATTCTAAAATCCGTTCAAAGTCTCAATATGAACTTAGTTATGAAATAGGGCAGGAAATTGCGAAATCAGATTCCATTCTTATCTGTGGTGGACGCGGAGGAGTAATGGAAGCTGTTTGTAAGGGAGTTTATGATTCTAGCGGAATTTCTGTCGGTATACTTCCAACTGATGATTCTGACCCTGATGTAAATGATTATCTGACAATAAGGATCCCTACACTCCTAAATTTTGCTCGGAATACTATCGTAGCCTTAGCATCTGATGGAATAATTGCTTGTGGGGGAGGCGCAGGAACTTTATCCGAGATGGCATTTGCATGGATTTATCATAAGCCTCTTGTCTGTCTTACATCCGTTCCTGGTTGGAGTCAAGAAATTGGAGCTCGTGGATCCCTAGACTATCGAACAAATAATGTAGAAATCTTGACCGCAAAAACAGGGAAAAATGCTGTAAGAAAAATTTTAAAGGCTATTTCACTTACCAAATAACGAAAAAAGCCCAGACGATGAGTTATTATTAAAAATTTCAGAAATACCATCACATAATGCTTTCAATAACCCATCTTTTTTTGAATTAATCAAATCAGAATAATCAGAAATAATGGAATGGAATTCCAATTTGTTTAATGTTTGTACCGAGCCGAGTATCTTACTTGCGATCTCGAGATAGCTTTCTATTTCTGGATCATATGAATTTACAGATTCCTCCAAAGATAGAAACTTACCACATCCATCTATCTCATAAGCATTAATTTCAGCTAAAGTTAAATACGCTCTCATTCTTGGGGATAAAGACGAGAAATCCTTACTCCACGAGTGTATAGTTTTAAAACACAAAACAAAGTCTTTTTTGTAACATAATATTCCTGCATAACAGAAATAAAGGTCTGAAACTACCGTTTTTTCATAATTTGTTTCAAGAATGAAGTTATTCAAGTGCAAAAGAAATTCTGAACCCTGAAAACTCTTTTCCATCATTATGTGATTACAAACGGTTCTAACGCAATTTTCAAGTGAGGCTTTTCTTAACTCTGCAAAACAAAATGGGATTAACCTAGCATAAGAAAGATCGTTCAGCCTTTGACGAATATTGACAACAAGGACAAGGACTAAATCGCAGACTAATTTTGTTTGATTTCCTGAAACAAAAATTGAAGTAGCTTCAGAGATTATATATTTCACATCGTCAGGTTGGTTGAGACGAAACGCTCTTTGAAGAGCACCTTGCAGTATTTGAAATCCATCAAACCAGTGACTTTTACGTAGTTCATCCAAACCTCGTTCTAACCAAGGATTTTCTTTCATTTTAAATCTCCTTTAGTTTTACATTTAAATAACTCGAATATTGTAACCTAGAGAGCTTTTTAAAGTCTTTAATTATCCATATTTTGTTTGAATTACTCATATTATCATGGATTTTAACTCTAGTCTTATTGAATTCAAATCTTTGGGTTTTGTATTTAATCCCCTTCCTTCACAATGATGGGGTTGTCAATTAGATATATTTATATACCCAAATATACCCAAATATAGACAGATAGGACATGAAGCTATCTGATTATGCGAAGACAAAAGGCATTTCTTACAAGACCGCATGGCGGATGTACAAAGCAGGGAAAATTCCTCATCCAACAGAGCAGTTACCGACAGGAAGTATAATTGTTTATACGAATCAAGAGGAACAACAAGGAAAAACAGCTATTTATGCCCGTGTCTCATCTTACGATCAAAAAGAGGATCTAAAACGACAGGTACAGCGATTAAGAGATTTTTGTGCAAACCAAGGTCTGAGTATCACGCAAGAAATCACGGAAATCGGATCCGCGTTGAATGGTAAACGAAAAAAATTATTAAGGATCTTAAAAGACAGTTCTATTACGACTCTTGTTGTAGAACATCGGGATCGTCTGACTCGATTTGGGTTTGAATACCTAGAAGCCTCATTACGGGCTACAAACAGAAACATCCTCGTTATCAACGACATGGAATGCAAAGATGATCTGGTCCAAGATATGATTGACGTTCTTACGTCATTTTGTGCTCATCTTTATGGTAGACGTTCTGCTAAACGCCGTGCAAAAAAAGCGTTGGAAGCATGTCAAACATGACTCAAACCACGCAATCCTACCCCTTAAAACTGCCACAACAAGGAGAGCTCCGTCAACAGCTTGATTATCTTAAAGAATTGACTCTGCAAGCGGGCCAACAACTATTAGAGCGGTTATGGTCAGAAAAATGGTTGGAAACTTTAGGAGCGAGCACAAAAAAAGCATACAAAGTAATTGGGGAGCATCAGGTTCAGATGACCCATCAGGGACAACAGCTCTTTCTACCCTCACGAATCAGGCGTTGTATTGCTGAACAGGTGGGACGGATTCTTCGGTCGCAAGCCGTACGACACAACTGTTATTCTGATGTGTTACGGATCGTCCAAACGACTGGAGTAGAAGGAAAGCTAGATAGACTGGTAAAAATCATTGCACTAACATTAGTGAACTTCGAAGGAAAATATTATCGGAGAGCATTGATTCGGCAGACCTTACGGACATTTCGGAGATATTATCACAAGTTAGGACTAGATCTCGAGATATTAACACGAATCCCTTATACTCAAATGGTTAAACCATCTATTTGGTCTTTCATTCTGCCTTATGCCCCCGATGATGGTCAAGCTATCCAATTGGACAGTGACAAAGACATCATTGCGGTTCGATTGAAACTTCCTCAAAGAATTTACCCATTAAACAGACACGATTGGCACTGGGTATCTTTTTCACTCACTCTTCCATCTAAAATTTATCAGCGAGTTCACGCTCCTACAAGTACACTCCATCTACCCACTTTACGGTACATTACCCTGAAAGGTGGGTTATCGCTACCTTTTCTTGAGTTTGCATGGTCGATCAAGTCCGATGAAAGACCTTTACTTCGTGCAAAACGAGTCATGGCAACCGATCTTGGTGTCATTAATCTGACGACCTCGGTGATATGTGAGGCTGGGTCACAGATTAGTCACCCCATCTTCTGGTCGCCTGATAAACAACTATTACATCGAATCGAACAACTATATCATCATATTGCATGCCTGCAAAAGAAGCTTGGTCTTTATCCAGAACACTGGATAGGCCAAGGGAAGCGTGGACAAGAGCGAGAGCGACTTTATCGGAAGTTGAATCGGTTTCGTGAACTTATCCTCCATTTGGCAAGTAATTATCTCTTAGAAACCGCTTTACTTTGGCAATGCCAGACTTTAGCGCTAGAAGACTTACGTACCTACGAACCTCCTAAAAACAAGCGCAAACTCTCCCGCAAACTCTCCAGCTGGTTACGGGGATCTTTATATGAGGTGTTACTCTATAAAGCCAAACAATTTGGAATTAGAATTAAACGAGTCACTGCTAGGTGGACATCCAGTTATTGTCCCCGTTGTGGAACCAAAGGTCAGAAAATTCGTGATCCACATAGTTTGACTGTTGATCCACTTGGTCGCTTCTTCTCGTGTCCTCATTGTCACTACACAGCCGATCGTGACTATATTGCCTCAGTTAACATTTATCGTATGTATCAAGAACAACAGCACAAACGCTTTCACTTAACACTCGCAAGGCCAGTGTCCTATATGGGTGCTGGTATCCCGCGCAACCGTCCTCGCGGGGCCTCTGTTCAACTTTCCTTGAACGGATAGGCACTGGAATAGATGTCTATAATGAAAGGAACGGTAGCTAACTAGCGTAAGACAAATAATTTCTAATCTTAACACTAAGCTAGCCAATTTTTCTTGTTTTTATTATGTATTATCAAAAATAAATATAAATGAGGTAATAGATTGTATAGAATTGAAAAAAAAAAGTTTGTAAGGTTTGATACTAACTATTCTTATTTGATAACAAGTTTGAATAACGCGCGGATTTTAAAACAACGCGCGAATAATCAAATATAATAGTTTTAAAAATATAATAAATTAGCCATAACTATTAAGCTTTATAAAATCGTAATGGTTACAGAGTGTTGATAAACCTTGAGTGATTCTGAAACTATTAAGAAATGGTCTGTTGAAGATGAT
>JAEOTY010000193.1 GCA_016839625.1 Candidatus Hodarchaeota archaeon | reverse complement strand
TATGGAGAAACCAAAGAAATTTTCTCGCAATAAGCAGGAAAAAATTAATTCCATTTACAATACTTTTTTTGAGCTTCTTAATGAGATCGGTTATGATAAAATCACAACTAATCTAATAGCAGAAGTTTCAAGCGTTAGTATAGGCACCATCTATCGTTATTTTCCTGATGGTAAATCTTCAATCATGAAAGGGACTCTAGAACATACTTCCGACAAAATTTTTGACATTGGTGACTTTGACAGTATGAATGAGGGTAATTTACCAGATATGGTTGAAAGAATTATTCGTAAGCATCTAAAAGTTCATCGAGAGAATTATCAGTATCACATCGCAGTTAATCAGGCAATCTTGTCTAATAAAGACCTTTTCAAAGATTATGGCGATAGTATCAAGGCATTATTCAAGAATATAGCCGAAGAGATACAAGAAACCAATGATTTTTTTATGCAAGTCCCCAGAGCTACCTTAATTCATACTTTATTAATACTTTTTAATACGTTAGAAGCGTTTATTCATCGCCATTTATTTATTTCTCCAATGTTTGAAACTGATGAAGAATTAATACGATTTTTGAAAAAAATACTCATAGTTATTATAACTAATAGTTAAGAGAGGATTTTTCCTTCTTCATTTCATATTGACTAGAAACCTTACACCAAAATCCCCTTCCAAAAACGCATTTCTCTTTTATATATTTCCATACAGGCAGCAGCTATTGCCACATCACAAATCTATAAAAATTCGCATTCAGAATGAAGTTGAATTGTAAGCAAACAAGAGTAGAAGTTATAATGTTCATCAATAAGGTCTTGGGAACTCAAGAATTACCTTCCCGAGCGCAATACTATATGCGTACTTTCTTGTATCTAAGTATGATAATTTCATTTCTGGCTAGTTTGTCGAGCACATTTTATGTTCTATTCAGTATAGATCAAATAGGATTTGCACTCACAGCTGTGTGTACCAGCATCATGTTAGCAACCCAACTAATCTTTGATTATCCTTCTGGATCATTAGGGGATTGGATTGGACAACGATGGGTCCTAGCGATCGCTTTCATTTTTTATGGATTATCCTTTCTCTTTTTAATTTCTGCCCACACATTCGTTGATTTTGCATTTATTGCAATTATTAATGGGTTTGGTAATGCTCAATCGTCAGGAGCATTTTCTACTTGGGTAGACAATAACTATCGTGTAGCAGTCGGCGATGCTGATCCTGAAAGGAAAATTTATGGTTTTTCCACATCTCGAGTGAACTCGCTTAACAATTTTGCATTAGCAGCGTCATTCATGGTAGGAGGTACAATTGCAACCCTTATTTCCCGTCGAATTGTATTTACAATACAATTTGGATTAACTATCATTATTATCTTTCTCTTGCTTGCTTATCTGAGGGATATTAAAATCGATGAAGACACCCCCATTGAACCGTCAGAGTTAAAAACATCAAGAGTTTCAAACTATTTCAAATATTTAAAGGGAGGCGCACAATTTCTATTCTCCAGTAAAGCTGCTTTCCTCTTTCTAATAGGAAATGCTGTGTATAATGTCACATGGATGATTTGGGGTGGTTTGATATTATTTCCTTTGTACTTTGGTTATACAGGAACAGATGCATTAGCGGGATTACTACGAACTACACTTTTTCTTGCTGGAATCCCGTTATCGTTCTACATTGCAACTTTAAACAAGCGAATCTCGAATGAACGACTTCCCATTTTTTTATTCTTAAGTACTATATTTTTCTTCCCTTCCTTCATAATATTAACTCTATTAATGCCTCCTGCAAATGAATTTAATCTGCTTGGGATCGCACTTACCTTTTTCCTCCTCTGGTCCATTGTCGGTACAGTATTCAGTATGGCCCAAACCTTACAACAACGTATCATGATTGATTTAGTCCCATCTGAATTCCGAAATTCTGTTTATTCCTTAATGCCAACGATTTTTTCACTTATTGGTATACCCGTTGTCCCATTAGCAGGAATAATCATTGAAAATTACGGACTACATGCGGGGATTCTCACCGCTGGTATCGTCTGTGTTATCGGATCGATATTAATTTCGTTCGGTATGTATTTCAAAAAGAAACCAGAGTTAGAACCAGTTAAGACATTTATACCTGATGTACAAGCAATAGCTTATGAATCATGACCTATTTAATTTCAGCTCGTTCTCCATGAACAAATATTAGCCCCCTTTGCCCAACATCTCGTCCTTGATCATGATCATCAGCGAAAGAACACGACACATTCCAACCAGCTGTGGTAAAGAACGATGGAACAGCTTTTTTGTCAAGACCCCATTTAAAGTATCTGGTAAATGGACCGAATACAAGCTCTGCAAGAGCAGGAACGCAAATGTCAGTAAAAATTTGGCTCTCTTCAGTGCTTATCTCAGCTATCTTCTTGAGTAGGGAAACTACTAAGTCTTGCTCTAAGTAATAAACAAGTCCTTCTAATATCCAAAAAGTGGGAGTATTACTAGAAAAGCCACTTTCTATCAGTTGGGATGTCCAAGTTAAGTCAGAAATGTCTGTGGATATACGTACAAGAGTACATAGTGGTTGATCATTATGTAAAATCTCTGCTTTGTATTGGTTCACAGTATCAAAATCAACCTCAAAGATGGTATGTGTATTGGTTTGGAGGGGTTTAAATCGATAAGCCCGAGTGTCTAAACCCGCTCCTAATATTACGATCTGTGATTTCTTATTTGTGTTGCACCACGGTGTTAACAGATTACGTTCAATGTAATATGAACGTACAAGTGGGTAGTCACCCCTTGCGACAACGAACTTATGCTTGTTGGAATAAGAAATCATATCCCCTGCGAGTTGCTCTGCATAAGGATCAATAATGAGAGGAGAATCATTTTTCAATTCTTGAGTACGGTAATAAGCCATGAGACGAGCAGTGAAAGGTACATCAGTGTTCTCATCATCAGTTAGCTGATAGAGATAGTCGAATCTTTGTTCTTTCTGTAAAATTGTCTGGGTCTTTTTAATCTCTTTTGTCCTTATTTCCCTCGTACCATTACGATCCTTCAGAACAACCTTTGCTTGTTCACCAATCTCCAGCTTTACAATCTGTATTAATGAAGGTAAAGCGGTGATTTTTCCGATGTTTTGAGTTTTTAGACTTTCCTCGTATAGAGATGTTTCAGGGAATTGCCACCCCACTAATCCTTTCGCTCCACAGTAAACAAGTTGTAATATTGCTTTGAGATACCCAACCACATGTGCTTCTTTTTCTTGAGAGGATCTTTCTTGCATCATAAGTCCTGTCTCGAGAGGGTCTCTTAGTAACCTGGAAGAAATATGTCCTACCTCTACAGGGTCTCTTAATCCTTCCAGAATTATTGTTTCAATTGAAGGTTTTATATTCTTTATAAAATCAAGATAAGTAGAGAATCCTTCCTCAGAATCCCTATTGTAGGTTTTAATAATTGCCTCGACTTCTGGAATGATTGTCTTCGATAAATCAATTGCGAAAGCTTGTATTTCGGAATCCATTGTTATTACCAAGAGATTAACTATTCAATTATGTAAGACTCATCCTTATTTATCGGTTATTCTAGGCATTTTAATGTATTTGAATAGACTCATCAAAAGGATGGCAGAATTATCCCTCATAGAATCTTTGACTTCCTTAGTCCAATTTACGATTATTTAATCCGTGGAGACCCTCCAGCCGATTTAATACCATTATTGAATTTGACTGGCGATGAGGTGATACTAGAGATCGGCGCGGGGACTGGTCGTATAATTCAATCGTTATCTCATATGTGCTTTGATTTGTTTTTATTAGATCCCTCTCCAGCAATGCTTGCAAAGGCACGCAAAAAGATCCCTTCTGCTAATCACTGTTTGGGGTATGCAGAATCATTACCATTTGAATCAGCGTTCTTTGATAGAGCTTTTGCTATAGATTCACTTCATCACTGGAACAACCAAGAAGAAGGATTGTCTGAAGTGTTCCGAGTTCTAAAGGATCAGGGACTCTTCATACTAATTGAATTTGATCCTGAAACACGGTTTGGTCACTATATAAAGTCAATGGAGCGTTTTTTACTAATGGGGTCTGAGTTTTTCACTCCGAAACAGATTAGGAGGTTATTGTCAAGTAATGGTTTGACCGTTTTCAAACAATACTATATTGATGACGCTACCTATATATCTGTTGCAAAGAAATCCATAAAGACAACCCCCTAGGTGATATTCTATTACGAAATTTGAAGCGATTAGCTTATTATAAATGGAGTTTGAGCTTCATCTGAAATGAAAAATCAACCAAAAACTGACGAGGAATGGAAAAAAGTTCTAACAAAAGATCAGTATTATATACTTAGACAAAAGGGAACAGAACCGCGGTTTTCTGAAAAACACCTCAAAACCAAAGAAAAAGGCACATATATATGTGCTGGATGTGGTACACGGTTATTTGATTCTGAAACAAAGTATAATTCTGGTTGTGGGTGGCCAAGTTTTCACACTGCTAAAGAAGAGCACATAATCAAGGCAGAAGATTCAAGTCATGGCATGACTCGAACTGAGGTTTTGTGTAAGGAATGTGGGGGACATCTTGGGCATCTATTCAACGACGGACCTGAACCTACAGGTTTGAGATACTGTATTAATTCTGTTGCTTTAGATTTTAGAAAAAAAGATGATTAATGGAGTTAATTTGAACACAAACAGGTACTAGATAATTTGTTTGAAACAAGGAATTCTAGTGGTATTTTCAGAAGCCTATATCATTTTTTCCAGTATCATAGAGACATCTTCAACAAATTTTGGACATTTATTGAAGGTTCCTTTTTTGAATGCCTCTTCTATTTCAGAAGGCGTTATTGTGGTTAAATCGTATTCAATCAACTCTCTACAGATTATTGATCCGTTGAGTGATTTGAATTCATTTAAAAACTTTCCAGCAATTTCATTAACTTTTTCCTGGTCTTTTCTCTCAGGACCACCGTATTTAAGACCGAGTACCATTAATGCTCCTGTTAAAGCCCCGCAAACGTTTCCAGTCCGAGCTATTCCACCACCAAAAGCAGAAGCTATCTTCAGGCACGTATCATAGTCAACTTTTCCTGAACCCAGCTGTTCCCCATAAGCAGTAAATATTGCCTGTGAACAGTTATACCCTTTTTCTTGAAAGATTTTTTGTGCTGTTTCCGATTGAATAGGTGACATGGTTTTCACTCAAGTTTTTTAGTATATATATTTTTTTGTAATTTTCATACATTTTTGTATATAAGTATTTTGATTGAGGAAAATCTCTAGGTATTAAAAAAAGGTCAAAAAGTTAACAGGAGAATTATTACTTGATAAGGGAAAAAAACCTATTGCCCTGGTGGCTTATTCATTTCCAATAGAAAGAACTAATTACGGTTATTCAAAGAAAACATATCTTATCCATCATTTCTTAAATCAAAAAATGTGTAGCGAAAGGAAGATAATTAGTAGATCAATGACAGAATTTGTCAACTCGGAAATTCTTGAAGAAATAATTACTAAAAATGGTTTTTCAATTAATTTCATAGATTATAAGACGTTTTCAAAGGTGTATTGTATAGAAAAAGACTGAAAATATGTTGAGACAGGAGAGCTTCGTACAAAAAGAAATAACTTCTTTAACCATTGTGTTTTAAAAAAATGAAAGAAGGTGTTTGTATGATCTTATTTGCTGTTCAGTTAGGTATCGTTTTAGTATTTGCAGGGATAGTGGTAGCTGGAGCAGGTCATTATACGTATGTCACCATCCTAAGAGTTACTATATCTGATCTTCTTGATCAGGTTAGTAAAGAAAAAGAAATGTCAGTAACGCGTGAACGATTCGAAAAACAGTCAATTAATCGGCAACGTTGGACACTCATTGGACTTTTTGTTATTGAGATTATCACTATTGCTGGAAACTTACATTAAGCCTCGTCTTTAAGATAGCCCAGAATTTTTAACCTGAACATAAGCGTATTTTGTTAGTTATGCGTTGACTTCCCCAACAGGCTACCCAATC
>JAEOTY010000192.1 GCA_016839625.1 Candidatus Hodarchaeota archaeon | reverse complement strand
GTCTGATCAATTGCTTGACTGAACGATTCCATTGGAAGTACTCCACCAACGTTGGGAATGACTTCCAGCTCTAGATCAAATTTCTTAGTCAGAGCTTGAAAAGTGTAGGAATTGGAGGTATATTCTAGATCATTTATAACAATTTTATCGTTTTTCTCCCATTTAATGCCTTCAGCAATTGCTGCGAGTCCATAACTAGTGTTATAGGTGAACGAAATCTCCTCTTCGGGAGTTTTTGCGTTTATGAATTTCCCTACTGTCCTCCGATCCTCATCTATACCCTCCAATATTTTATCGAGAGGAGGAAAGTACATATCTCCGTAGGTTTTGTGATGCACATGCCATTTCTGACATTCATCAATAACTGGCTTCGGACTTGGACTGATAGCCGCGTGATTTAGAAATATCGCTTTTTCAGTAACTGGAAATAGTTTTCTAAGATTCTCAAGATCCATGGGGTTTCCATCCTTGATAGAAGGTGGTTTTAAAAAGATAGAACATAGTTTGGATATAATAATGAATAATTGTTGTCCTATTTTCAATCTTTGTCCTTAATGTCTGTTTGTGTTCCTAGCATTTTTGTAAGATCATTAAGATACTTAATGGCTTCCCGTATCGAATTCGATTTTAGTTCTTCATCCTTTGTTGAACTTTTTACAAATTCTTGCAATTGATCGTGTGTCTGAAAGATTTGGAGTGTTTCTATTTGTTTTTGCGCTTTTTCCTCCATTGAAACAAAATGGAATTCTCTTGCATGCTTTAATACATCCGCAAATTTCTGTGATGCACCCTCAAATCGAAGTTTGTGCATATCTATTATTCCAAGTATCAGATCAACTTCTCCCAAAATAAGTGCTGATGACATCGCTGCGGATTTAAGATCGGATAGGTACAAGCCTGCCTTTTGCAAGTATTCACTGTCATTAGAAAGGATAAAAAGTTCTAGAACTGACTTTGTAATCCCTAATAAGGCTTGTGACTCGACTTCAAAAGACTCACTGAAATCTAGAGCCATTGAAAATTCTTCAAAAGCCTTCTTTGGTTTCTTGTGGTTGAGCGCAATGTTCCCTAATGTATTGTAATATCTCCCCTTATCAAGACGTTTTTGGGACTTCCAAATCTTCTTCTGTGCTCTGGTTACTAATTCCTCGATTTGGTTTTTAGAATCATTTCCAATACGAGAGAGTACCTCAGCATAAGCTAACAAGATTATTGCCGGAATATAATTGCTATTGTTTTCAAATGTTGATACGCTTTTTTTATACCATTCTACTGCTTGATTTAAATTCCCTTGATTTATCTCTAACCATCCTAGGGCACCGTAAGTAAATCCTAAGCCGTAAAAGTCATTATTTTCCTTACTTAATTCCAAACTAGACTTGTAATGAGCTGTTGCTTCTTCTTTGTTACCAATAAGAGTGTGAATCATTCCTAGCGTATTATGTGCATATGCAGCTTGATCTGAATTGCCTACACTTTTATTGATTTTGAGAGACTCAGTTAAATACTTGATGGCGAGTTTGTATTCCCCAATGAAACGGAGGTTTGATCCTAAGTTGTTTAGAACAGCAATTCTCTGACTGGGTTTTTGAGCTAATGATAAACACTCTATTAATATGTTCTTAGCTCTCTGATACTCCCCGAATGGATTTTGAAGTATCCAAACACAAAGCAATCCTAAAGAGATAAAATACCCAGGAAATGGTCTACAGAACTGGAGACTTCTTTGAATATGGTTAATGACTAATGTGCGATCAAAAGAATACCGTGCTATTCGTGCCATCGCATATTCCATTGCTCCATGTGCTAATTCATTAGATGTTGGAACTTGTGTCGTAATAAGGGTTTTTCGTACTAATTCACCCCAAGGTTTGTGTTTAGCCAACTGAGCTATGTCCCAAAAGAAATCCATATTTGAATTCCAGTTATTTTCAAAGGAATTGCGAAGAATATCATTTAATCCCTCCTTAAGAACCTTTAAGAATTCGTTTTCTCTTTGTAATTTATAGAAACAGTATAACAACATTCTGCGGTAATAATTTCGTCGTCCAAGATCGTCTGAGAGCAATGATAAAGCTTTTTGATACCATGGAAGCGCTCTGGAATAATTCTTCAGTTTATATTGATTTGAAGCAATTTTTCCGTAAAGACTACTCTTCTGAGTATCATTTAACTCAATCCCCTGTGCTAGCTGGAGTGCATTTTCAAGATATTCTTTTGAGGATTGATAGTCTCTGTAATATTTTCTTATTTCACTTGATAATAAGTTGAACCAGTATTTTTCTTCTTTAGAAAACTCTGCGGTGGAAATTAATAGTTTTTTTTGAATCTTTTCTGCTTCTTCAATTCTATTCTTTGAAAGGAGCTCGCGAACTTCGAAAAAGTGTTCTTTAATCATGTACGTCAGGACTCCGCTTGAGGAAACAATAAGAATCTTTGATATTTTCTATTTGCGAGAATATGATTTATATACTCTATTCTGGAAATTCAAAGTTAAAATGTATGCTTTTGCATTATAATCTTGTGTTAGAGATGTTTTCTTTAAAATTTCTTTGGATAGTGAATGAGAGTTATGTTAAGTATTATAAGAAAGATTATTTTAATATGGGGAAATATTTTCACTAAATTTCAAGTAAATGTACGCTATCAGACTCTTGATTTAGCCCATTCATCTTTATGCAATCTGGTATTCATCTTCGATGCCTACTAGCTCATTATTTGACGGACTATACGACAAGCTGAACATTCAGGTTTAGGAGAATATGAACTACAAGTCTCACATTTATGAACTTGTACAACAGATGTTTTCAATAACATATCTTTGTTAATTGGGGATGTGACATTATAAAGAACTCGGGGGTTCTTCTTCTCGATTTCAATGAGAAATTGAGTAATTTGAGAGCGGAAGGATCGTTTAGCAAAAGTACATTTCTTTTTCATTATTGATAGTTGATTAACTCTGCAATAATCTCTAATAGTCTTTTCCGATATTTTTTCAAGCGGTTTGATTCTTGTTGGAAGTGGTTGTTTGTTGACTGATCGGTACTGGATAGTATCACGAAAATTCTTCTCTAAATTACCCCTAATAATATTGAGAAATACTGTTTCTGCCTCATCATCAATAGTATTCCCCATTGCTATGAAATCTACTCTTAAATCTAAAGCTATTCTTAAAATTCCGTGACGATGCAATATTCCACAGATTGCACATGGGGTGAATCGTAATCCCTTTGAATCTGATTGTTGAACGAGCTTGGGTAGAGAATAACCAAATAATTCAGTAAATGATTTCTGAATATATTGAATATCAGGATAAGTAGCTTTAAGCTCGTCAATGATCTTTTCTCGTGTTGCTTGAATTTCCAAGTTTTCTTCTTCAAGAACAATTGCAAATAAAGTCGGAATTTTCAGTTTTCGTCTGAATTTATTTAATACATGAAGTAATGTTGTGCTATCCTTACCGCCTGATAAAGCAACTGCGATCGAATGGCCTCGGATATGCCTTGGAATGCGTTTTAAAACTCTTTTCTCAAAATTTATTGAAAAACACCGAGGACAAAAGTGTTGTGACGTGGGAGGAAGTTCTAATTCTCCATGTAAGCCACACATGCATTGATGACTCATTCGGTCTCAACTAATAAGGTCGGTTGCCAGTTCTCATCATATCACTACGAAAAGTCGTAGGATCAGGCGGTAAAACCGTCGTCATACCGATAATGAAGTAAATTATCTAGTTATTTAACACTTATCCTATCAAAGATTGTCATATGGATTCGTTGTTACAAAACCATGACCTTTAATGTATTGACCACCATCAATTAAATGCATTCCAAGGGGAAAAAGACCAACACGGGCATTTTGAGGCACAATAGTCTCTCTAAAAGCCAATTTCCCGTTTATAAAACAATCTCCACATTCTATGAATTTTAATCCTAGTCTAATGAGAAAATCTTGAAATTGCTCATTCTCTTCACTAGGAATCGTAACAATTGTGTCTTCTGCTAAAGAAGCGTCATGTTTGAATTTCTTTTTAAGAGTACCATAGAGATGAACTTCTATCATCAGTTAAACCACTATTGAAGGATTGAACTAGACTTATAATAAAAAATTACTTCCCAAATGTCATCAGATAGGCCTTTATTGCAGTCTAATCTACATAATGAAAGGAAGATAGTATTTTTATGATTCGCTTCTATGGGATCGTAAGAATACTTTAAAACTTTCAATGTCCTTAGGATCTTAATTTGTTCTAAGAGTATGATTTCACTCCTTAATTAACATTGGAAAATGGTCGTAAAAACCCCCCCATCGGTGGTCACTAATTTGTTCACCCCCAAATTCCCTCTTGATCTAACAGCTAAACCCCTTATTGGTATGGTTCACCTCCCTCGTTTAGTCAAACCTTTTAAAGGATCGGATACTGTAAAGAAAATCGTTAGTTTTGCTATTCAAGAAGCAATCACATTAGAAAAAGCAGGTTTCGATGCTGTGTTAGTTGAAAATTTTCATGATATTCCTTATTCTAAATATCAGATTGATGAGACAAAATTTCTGTTGATGAACCTAATGGTAGAAAAAATAATATCCAATATAAACATACCATGTGGAGTGAATATCTTAAGAAATGCGTGTGTTCAAGCCATCGCGTTAGCCACAGTAACGGGAGCAAGTTTCATCCGATGTAATATTTATGAAGGAGCATATGTGACTGATCAGGGAATAATTGAATCTGTCGCAGTTGAAGTCCAGCAAAAACATCAAGAATTACGATCTAGGGTTCAAATTCTTGCTGATATCCATGTCAAACATGCTTCACCGTTGGGTAAATTCACATTAGTTGAATCAGCTAAGAATGCTCTCAATCGCGGGGCTGCTAATGCAATAATTATTTCTGGAAGAGAGACTGGAAAATTAATTGATATTGATGAGTTAAAGAATTTCGTTCAGTTAAGCAACATTAAACCAATATTGGGAAGTGGGTTGGCGATTGAGAACTTGTCTGAAGTCATTCCTTATATTTCAGGAGCAATCGTTGGCTCTTCAATCAAAGCTACTGATATATCATCTCCTGTAGATATTCAAAAAGCCAGGTCATTAGCAAACAAATGGAAAAGCCAGAAAGAATAAGATAAAGAGGGGTAAACAGTGATTAAAGAATTAAGAATTGAAGATTACCCTAAAATCAAAGCTTTATGGAAAATTGCTGGTTTGCCCACGAAATCAGAAGGACGAGATCACCCTGACAGAATTAAAGACCAAATTGAGAGTAAAAATGCTTTTCTCCTCGGAGAGATAGACAACGAAGAATTAATTGGAGTCGTTTTTGTTACACACGACACTAGAAAAGGATGGATAAATCGTTTGGCCGTTCTTCCCCAATATCATGGTCGTGGAATTGCTCAACAACTGATCAAAGAAGCAGAAGATCGGTTATTTCAGGTCAACGGTATTGAGGTGTTCTGTACACTAATTTTTAGTGATAATTCTGAAAGTATATCACTATTTGAGAAAGTGGGGTATGAGTTTTGGAATGACGTTCGATATTATTCTAAAAGGAAGCGGCCAAAGGCCTGATTGTCAATCCAGATTTGAGATTTAACATTAGAATCTCTCGATTAGTCAATATTCGTAAAACTTAGCAGAATGATTTTAAGAACGTAGTGAAGTTGAGGTTTGAAGGTATAAATTAGAGGCTGATTATAATGATTTTTCAAGAAACAATTATTAATTTCAATACTATACTTACAGCTCTAATTTTAACAGGTTTTGCGGGGTTTGCCACCACTATTGGCGCAGCATTTGCTTTTATAACTGATAAACCTTCAACACGGCTTTTGGCGGTGGGGCTTGGTTTTTCAGGTGGAGTTATGCTAGCAGTATCCTTTGTCTCAAAATAATCCATTTGGAGACTTTCTTTTAATATTCAAATTTCCTATAATAGGATACGCTTTAAGAAAGCCATTTGATGCAAAATATAAAGGTTACAATTGATAGAGAAAGAAATAAATTGACCATAATAAGCTTGCTAACGAGGTAGAAGTGGTTTTTTTGCCTAAAATTGCGGTTGTCGACGATGCTGGGAATGAATTTTTTGAAATAACTGTTCCTATTCCATTTTATATTCGTATTCAGCTTGAAGAAGGGATGACTCGATATCGTGTAAGGCTTATTGATGATTTTGGTAAAATACGAGGTCAATACAGTGGCTCCACTCAACGATCTTTTCTTGAATTACATATCCCTCCTATAAAACTCCCCAGACCAGGAAAATTACGCATACTTGTTGAAGAATCATCAGGTGAACCTCAATATTCCCACCAATACCAGGGTTCAATACTTTATCTTGATTATACACAGGAAAAAGGCTTAATTGCAGAGGAGACAGGTGAAGTGGCCGCCAGTAATGATCCTTCTAATTCTTTAACGATTCCTACGGATTTGCAGAAAGAGAAATCGCTATCATCAAGTGATCTGGAAGTAAATGACAGTCATTCCTTGACAGATGAAGAGACTAAGTCTCTTTTTCAACGAGAAGAATCATTCAATGAAACATTATCAGCTGATCTTCAACATTTAACTGAGGAAGAAGAATAAAATCCTAATTTCAACTAAAGTGGCGAAATCAACGTGGTTCTCCCTATAGACAACATAATTGTCTTACTTATCATGCTTATTTACGGATTATTAAGCGGAGGATCAGCCATCATTCTCAAAATTGGAATTTTGAGGGCTGGTGGTATTAAGATCAATAATTTTATCCGAGATGTTGGTCCTGCAGCTTGGACCCTTATAACTACTCCTATTTGGCTCTTTGGTGGAATTATTGCTTTGATAGGTTTCCTAATATATACAGTGGCCTTAAATGCTTATGATGTATCGGTCGTTAAACCTTTAGTGAATACAAACTTGCTTTTTACTTTCATCTTCGCCTATATTATTTTCAAAGAAAAATTAACCCGAGTAGAATGGGCAGGAATAGGAATATTGGTAGTTGGCCTTTTTTTAATCGCCTTCTCTCCTAACATCGATTCAACGGAGATGATGAACATCCCTCTTCTTTTAGGTTTTTTTCCGCTAATTATCCTTTTGATGATTGTGATGGTTTTCATCATGTTCATTTCAAAAGCTGGTAATGCTGAATTTGTATTCCCAATTTTTTCGGGGATATTCTACGGCTTTGGAACAATTTTTACTAAAAGTCTTTTAATCGGATTAAGTCAGCTTAATAGTGGAGATCTATTACTTGTTGGAATGTTTATCTATTCCGTTATTATGTTATTATTAACTTATGGCTTTGCAATTATCGCCCAACAGCTAGCTTTCGAACGTGGAAGATTATCTGTTGTTTCCCCTATTGCTAATGCTTTATCAGTTATTTTTTCTTTTATTGGAGCATTTTTTGTCTTTTCTGAGGAAATCATTGTTTCTATTGATGGTCTTCTGTATTTTCATTCCTTTTTCAAGATCTTTGGGCTCATTTGTATTTTGATTGCTCTTATGATCCTTCGTCGGGAAATTGTTCTATTTCATAACTCTGTTAATAATTTGACATAACTTATATCTTACAACAAATAGTTATTCTCCTGTAGAGTTTTGTTTAGCTTGACTCAACTGAATTAACAGAGTGCTGATGACAATCAGAGCTAATCCAATCCATTCTTTCAAGATGGGCATTTCACCTAAGAAAACAATTGATAGGACGACAATTTGAGGAAGCATGGTGCTATTGATGAGAGTGATGTCCATTGCTCTAAGCCGTTGCATTGCTTTATTCCATATTGTAAATGCTATGGCTGTGTTTATGACTCCTAGCAAAATAATGTAGGTTACTGAGAGTAATGATAAAGAAAATATTATCAGTAGCCCATCAACAACTATCCCAAATGATATTAGTATTACAGACCCAATTCCCATACTTACACCTGTTATGATGATTGGTGATACGTCTTTTGTGCGATTGATAGATCTTCCTAGTATCGAAGAAAGAGAATTTGCAATTACTAAACATATAAGTACTAATAACCCGAAAAATTCAACTGAAAGGTCAATAGGATAAAAAAAGAGTATTATACCAAGAAAAGCGATCATGAAAAGAAATATTTGTAGTAAAGAGGGAACTTCTCGTAATATCCCAATGGAAAGGAATATGACAACGAAAATTGTAAGATTCAGAGCAAAAGAAACTGTAATCGCTGGAAGTAGCATTAATGCAATGAATTGTCCTCCCTGTGTGATTGTTATGAATAAAATACCATAAAACCCGATAGTAAGCCATGAATTTTTTGATTGATTTTTTAAAGAATTTCGATGTTCTCTACTAGAGCAAATAAAGACAAGAAGAATCACAGCTCCTAATAAATACCTTAGTCCTGCAAAAATAAGCGGAGGAATTTCCTCAAGACCGAATTTTATGATCACCCATGAGGAGCTCCAAAGAATTGTCACAAAAAATGCTTGAATTACAGCAAAAAGGTAATCCCTGGAGAATTGTTCTGAAAACATATTATCACAAGTATATTCATTGTCCAAGAAAGCAAATATTTTTAATAGACTTTATTCTTTTTGCCGTCTTACGACGGATGTTTATAAGTTGATACAAACAATTATTCAAATTAGCTCTAATGATTATTATTCATGCGAATTGACAAAGAAAATACCAGTTAAATTGACTATTGTAACAATTCGTTTACCAGAGGGTTTTGGAATTTTGGAGGCTCTTGATGGAGGTGAGGAAACCATCAAAGCATATATTGAAGAGTATAAAGCATCTGATAGCATTCAAGAGTGTGAAGTTATGTTTTCCTCCCCTACTGTTTATTGGACTCGGACCGTGCATAAGTTGGACTTCCCTTCCATTTATGAAACAGTTCTCGAAAGTGGAAATATGTCATTTCTTCCAATTATTATTGCTAATGGTATTCAATCTCACACAATTATTTCTCCCTCTCGTGATGCACTAAAAAAACTATTAAAGACATTAAAATATAGATTTACTAGGGTGAAGATTGTTTCTTTGTTATCAACTCCATTTTCTCCTTCTGAAGTTCTCACAATTAAGCAACTGGAGGCTTTCAAATTAGCTTTCAACGCCGGATACTATGAAATTCCAAGACGTTCTAAATTAACGAAATTAGCTAAACACCTTGGTATTAAACGAGTTGCAATGCAAGAAAGGCTTAGACGTGCAGAATTGCGAATATTAACTGACTATGCCCAGAAAATATCTTAACATCTTAGAATTCATTAATCTATGATTTTCCTGCTTTATTCATTAATTTTCCTTGTAGATAACACAGGCCTTCCATTAAGCGATTTCTATCTAAAGTAGAAATTCGAGAGAAAGGAATCCATTCAAGTTGATTATTTTCCCATTCTTCATTACCAATGATCTTATGATTAGAATCTGATAGATTATTGGTCTCCGTTGTTTCAGCTTCAACTAATAAACAAGTTCCAAGTTGTTTTATTTCAGGCAGTATCGCTATTAACTGGAAAGATTCTTCAATAGTGCTTATTGAGATCTCTTCATTTATCTCCCGTAAGCACGCTTCAACTAAAGATTTTTCTAGGTCAGTTGACTCAAAAATACCCCCTGGTAAAGTTAAATAACCAGGCATATATTCAGAGACATGTGATCTTTCTCCTACCAGTAAATGTGAATGAGAGGGATTTGATATAATTGCTTGAAATCCCAAACTTCCATATTTAGGGACCTTTAGATTATCATTTTGGTGTACTAAGATAACAGAGAACGGAATACCCCATGTACTTAACTTCAACGTATTCTTTTCAGTAGAAAAGTCATCCAATATCAGAATTTCTCCATCGTATAGATGAGGAAACTGATTGTGCATGGAGTTCCAGACCTGTCTTCGTCTTTTCTCAAACGAAGGGGAAACATGAAATCTTTTAGTAAGATCAAAACTCCAAGATACCTCGGAAAGTGGAACCCGTCCTTCCCAGAGAATAGATCCTGTACTATTCATGAATAACCACAATGAGTTCAATAGATTTATTTCTTATTCTGAAAATGCCATTAAAGCCTCCAGATGTCATGATCGATTCCGCAATACTAGATTTTTTTTAAATGTATGATTTTCTTATAATTAGATCAAACAAGCTAGAGGAAAAATCGCTATGAATAATTACTGTTCTAGATGTGGAGCGAAGGTTGCCGAGGAAGAATCTCTTTTCTGTGAATATTGCGGTAGTAAACTCAAACGATCAACTCTTTCTCATAGTAGTGTACCTCCTCCTCCATTGAAACCTGTTTATGACTCATACCCACAAGTCAAATCACCAACAAGTTCCCAGAAATTCTATGGATCTCCGTATAAATCGCAATCGAACAGCTTAAAATGGTTTTTTGTTGTGATATTCATTGTTATCATAGGTTTTGCATCCGTAGTGGCTATTTCTGGTCTTTTCATAATGCTCCCAATTTCTAACAATTATGGTATTGGTCCTTACGAATATATTGGTGATAAAGACTTCTATCTTTATGATTGGAATAATATTTCAAGAGTAGACTTGGATATCCATAACTCTGTTGGATCAGTAAATATAGAATATAAGGATAACATGTCTCTTTTAGTAGAAGCACAAATATCAGTTTTTGCACGGAATGGACATTCGCTAGAAAGTGCAAATACATTTGAAACAACTCATTATACTGAAGTTTATGTTGTCTCATTTGATTCTGCTTCAGAGTCTTATCGGAATCCCTATACTTATGAGTTGGATATTGCTATATCCAAGCTTGCTCATACTGCGCTAAATGTAGATGTCTTAACTGGATCAATTCACTTAATAGCCCACGAAACGAGCATTTCACATCTATCATTGGAATCTAGCACAGGCAGTATTACTTCGGAATTCCAAGGAGTGTTTTTTGATGAATCAAATGACCTATTTATGAGTTCTTCCACTGGAGCGATTGTAACATCGTTTAAAGACGTGTTCTATTCTTCTAATGATGTTGAATGGGAAATAGATACTTCCACTGGGTCTATTAATGTTGGTATTTTTCAAAGTGAAGTAGTTAATGATACACGGATCAATTATGCTATTGACACATCAACCGGAAGCATTTCATGCAGTTACAATCTCAATCCGTTGATGGGCTTATCAGTGGAAGCTGACACATCAACAGGTGCTATTTACACTCCTGGTTATTCAACAGATGATAGTTTCACTTATGCAAGTGAAAATTATTATTCTGCTTCAATGAAGTTCAATCTAGAATTGAGTTCATCAACCGGAAGCATATCTATCAATCTTCTTTCTTAAGTTCAATAGTCTCTAATGAAAATCTCTCTTCACTTTTCTTTTTCCTTCTGTTGATTACTCGCTCTAAGAAAGAAGATAGTTGTAATTTTTATTATGCTTGATCATTAATCTTTGGCTTAATTTAAAACTGGCTAAAATTTTAATCCTGTCTCTCATGATGATACTGCCTCTTCTTAAGTTTTGAACTGGATCTTTTTCTAGAATTAAAAAAATAGATTTTTTTTCTAATGCAGAAATTAAATTTACAGAGGATTTTAGAAGACCAATCACTTCTATTACTGTTTGGGAAAGAGGAGCTTATATATTAAAATCCATTTGTGGCTG
>JAEOTY010000191.1 GCA_016839625.1 Candidatus Hodarchaeota archaeon | reverse complement strand
TTAAAATAAGTTAATTCTTTGATCTTTCTTCTAAATACTCTATTCTTTGCCCTTTCATATAAGTATTAGACGAAATGTTGATTAGAGATACTTAAAAAATATCATTATATTTTCAAATTGAATAAAACCAACAGAATAGTAAGAGTGAAATTAGAGAGGAAACAAAAAATGCCTGAAGTTTCAATACCAGGAATGGCCTTTCGTGCCCGCCTTTCCAAAAAATCAGGAAAAGACGTTGTGGAACTTATTTTTCGGGGTGATGTTCTTGCAACAATTGATTTATCAGGAACCTTGACAGAGCCTACAATTAAAAGCGCACTTAAACTAGCCTGCGCTGAAGCGGATATTGAGCATCAAATTACTGAAGCAACACTAGTCCAAGTAGCGAGCGATCTTTATAGACACGCAGGAATAGGTGAAGGAAAAACTTTAGTTCCGCAAGAATTTGAACTAGGAGGGGAAGCAACAGAACTCGATCGGAAATTGGCGATCATTATCACGTCATTACAAAAGATTCACAAGCGACTCGATAAGATCGAAACAATCCTTGAAGTCCCATTAGAATAGTAATAAGGTCTTCCAAACCAAAATACTACTTGGAAAAGTATACCTTAGTTAAAAGAAGGTTCATATATGTCCTTCTAAGCGCCCCATTTGATCTCAAAATCCTCCCTTGGTAGCTCAGCCTGGCAAGAGCCCCCGGCTGTAGACTTAGTTCGCACCTCTGAGTAACCAATGAAGAGTGTGTCAGCAATAGAGCGGTTACCGGGTTGTCCCGTGTTCAAACGGGAGAGAAATAACTTCTTTCCCTGAAAATCACGGCCAAGGGACTTTTTCTTTTTTTCTTGTAGATCCTTCGAAATCACTAAAAATACTCTTTTTTCAAAGTTTTCCTGAATGCTTTAATGTCTTCTCGGTAAAAGAGTTTCGATAGATATGCTAAATGTCTCCAACAATTTCAAAGTTATCCTTTTCTGGAATAAAACCACTTGGTACTCACTAGGAGCATTGACCGCCAGTCTACAACAATATACTATTCCATATATGACTGTAAAGGGAGATATCATACCTCATATTCAGAAGGCCCTTTCTCACGATTTATACGTAATTTATGGAGAATCCGCACGGATTACTACCCTCAAATCGATAGAGGAACGATTGAAGCTTATTCATAAAGAGATATCATCACCAAAGGTGATTACTGTCATTGGAGGGCCTCACGCATCAGGAGACCCTCAAAAAATTCTAGAAATGGGAGCTAGTTACGTGGTTGTAGGTGAGGGAGAAGTTACTTTTCCAGAATTAATTCTAACACTAGCTGCAAACGAATTTCAGCATAAGTATGTTAAATCCTTACCAGGAATTGCCTATCGAGATGAAAATGCAAATTTAGTACAAACTCCTCCACGAGAACGTATTTTCTTAGATGATTACTGTCCATTCTCAGATAATAAGGATTTTCGGCTACATCCTCCAATTGAATTAATGCGAGGATGCGCTTTTCGTTGTCGGTTCTGTCAAGTACCATATCTATACGGTAATCCACGATTTCGTTCCATTGATTCTATTATGAAGATCGTTGAGCATTATATTCAGCATTTTAAGCCATTAAAAGACCATATTGATATTCGCTTTATTGCCCCAAACTCATTAGGATATATGGAGAAAAAGCGAGGGCAACCGAATTGTGATGCGCTCAATAAATTAATGAAAGAGCTCACACGATATGATGTGAGAGTATTTTTTGGCACTTTTCCTTCAGAAATCAGACCTGAGTATATAACAGACAAAACTCTATCCTTATTCAATGAGGTAAGCAATCGTCAAATTTCGGTTGGATTTCAAAGCGGTTCTGATCGAATTCTCTCTGAAATGCGAAGAGGACACTCCGTTGAGGACGGGTTACAGGCCTTTGACCTGCTAACCTCACATGGATTTACTCCCCTATTCGATTTTTTACTTGGAGTCCCTACTGAAACTCCTGCGGAACAGTGGGAAACCCTTTCTTTGATTCGTGAACTTGGAAAAAAGGCTCGTTCAAGGCTCCATTATTTCATACCCCTTCCACAAACCCCTTGGAAAGCTAGTACCTCTTCGCCTCTTGATCCAGATGTTCAATCTGAAATTGGAAGGTTGGCTAAAGCTGAAATAATAACAGGTTCGTTCGCTAAACAATTACAAATTGCTTCCAGAAGTGATTAAGAATGAGTTGAGCTAATCACATTGTGGATCAATAAATTAAAATAAATTCAAGTATAAATTCGTGTGTAGAGGACGAAAACACTGAAATTCTTAGATTTTTGTGAAGCAATGGAAAAAGTTGATTCCACAACGAAAAAGAATGAAAAGATTGCAATTTTTGCCTCTTTTTTATCTGGATTAACAACAGAAGAGCTCCCACCTGCCTGTTACTATGCGGCTGCTCGAATTTTTCCCAAAAAATCCCAAAAAAAGATCCAGTTTGGGTGGAGTTCATTCATGGCTGTTATTCATCAGCTTACTAACCGATCTAGACAAGAGATGCGATCATTTTATAGACAGAAGGCAGATTTTGGTAGTCTGGTGGAATGGGCTCTGTTAAAGAAAAAACCACAACCACAACCTCTCAGTGCCTTTTTTGGAAATCAAACGGTTGAAACATCTCTTTCAATTGCTTACATTGATGCTTTTCTTCGTAAGATGGCTTCTCTCACTGGTAAAGGTTCACTTCAAGAGAAAAAAGATCAATTATTACATCTTTTAAGAAATATTTCTCCCTTGGAAGCCAAATATGTGGCAAGGATCATAACTTCTGACACAAGAACTGGTTTTCAGGAGGGACTCCTACTGGATGCCATCGCGTTAGCTTTTGAACGTAAGAAAACGCATGTTAGATATGCACACATGGTGTTAAACGATCTTGGAGAGTTGGCACTTGCAGCAAGGAATCAATCCTTAGATTTGAATACCATTACTCCCCGTTTATTTCAACCCTTGCGATCCATGCTGGCTACAAAGGTGGAAACGATAGACAAAGCTTTAGATGCCTATCCTCAAGTAATTTGTGAACGAAAAATCGATGGTTTTCGTGCCCAGCTTCATATCGATAAGCAAGGGAGCAAAATATATTCACGAAATCAAGAGGATGTTACAAATGCATTTCCAGAGATTCTGGACTCTATTACAGCCACAATAAAAGAACATGTTTCACCCTGTATCCTCGATGGTGAGATTGTTAGTCTTGTCGATAATAAACCAGTATTTTTTCAAGATATCTCTACAAGAATCCTGAGGAAAACTGATATCGCCAGTTCCGCAAAGAAAATGCCCTGTTATTATTTTATTTTTGATATCCTTCTATTTAGGGGAAAATCTCTGCTTCAAACAGACCTACAGAAAAGAAAAGAAATAGTGGATCGTATGCCAACGTCGAATCATATACGAATTATATCCTCTGAAACTCTAAGTGATACAGAGAAAATTAATCACCTTTTTCAAGAAGCAATCAACGAGGGATATGAGGGTCTGATGTTGAAAGATCCTCATTCTTTATATCTAGCTGGAAGACGAGGAAAAGGATGGTTGAAACTTAAGGGAACTCTACCAACACTTGATTTAGTTATTGTGGGAGCAGAATGGGGACACGGACGCCGAACGGACTGGTTATCTAATTATCATCTTGCAGCTCGTGGTCTAAATGAATTTCAGGTCATTGGTAAGACGTTTAAAGGATTAACAGATGATGAGTTCAGTCAAATGACTGATAGATTGAAATCATTGACCGTAACGGAAGAATCATACGGACTAAGTGTTCAACCTCAAGTTATTGTTGAAGTCGAGTTCGACAATATTCAAGAATCGTCCAAGTATGCTTCAGGTATGGCATTAAGGTTTGCTAGAATCAAAAGAATTCGGAATGACAAAAGCGTCGACGAAGTAGATAGTATTGAAACAGTTCATCAACTGTACCGAGATCAATTCAAGCGTCAAAAACGTGCAACCAAAGCGTGAAACAAATTATGGCAACGAAAAAACGAAAAAAAGACTTTGCATGCGTAAATCATCGAAATAATTTTGAAACTAAAGAATGTGAACGATGTCACCAGTATTTTTGTTCCGAATGTTTTGTTGAAGATTGGTCTATGAACTTCTTTCAGCAGTTCATAGGTCAAAAAAGAGATTTCATTCAAAAAATTTATTGCAAACCTTGCCGTAAACGTGTCATTCGGATTCGAATGATTGCCTATTTAGGATTATTACTCTTGTTTGGTGGCCCAATTGTCCTATGGCTTATTTCCTCAATCCTTTTACGAATTTAGGGTTTATTATAAGATTTTAAATTCTATTTTTGGATGATAATAACTTTGCCTTCCCTTTCTTTGAAAGATTATCAAGAAGATCGTCATGAACGGGGTATTTTTGATAAGCGAAACACGTTAAATGATTTAACGGGGAAAGAATGGCTTTTCTCTACGAAAACAGTTATTCCAAAGACTTTTCCACGGATCTGGCCCCATAATACGAAAAGTAGGAATTATAACCCCATTCCTAGTGATTTAAGTAGAGAAATAGTAGAATCGTTTTCAAAACCAGGAGATACTGTATTAGATCCTTTTGCAGGAATAGGTAGCACTTTAATTGGAAGTTTTTTTGCTAATGAGTATCATCCTCCACCTAGAAGAATATACATTGGTATAGAAGCAAATAAAACCCTTCTGGAAAAATTTACTAAATTTACTAGAAAGTTAAACATTCCTAATCAAGGAATGTTCATTGGTGATCCATTACCAGTTCTTTCAGAGATAAAGAATAATTCCGTTGATTTTGTTCTCTCTGATATCCCTATCTGGGATATTTCGGGGCCAAAGGATAGTGATGATGTTGCTATATCGCTTGATCGTTATAATCAATCTCCAGTTAGTACTCTTCAGCATTGGTGTTCTTCAGTAAACACAATTCTCGCTGAAACGATCAGTAAACTAAAAGAATCGAAATATCTTGTCGTTTCAATTCCTAACGGTTCAAACAAAGCGAGATCTAATAACAGGTTTTATCCGCAAGTAAATCTCGCTTTGTCAGCGATATTGTCACAAAATCTTCAAAAGATCGGACTGGTGCTTAAAGCCGAGAGAATATGGTTTGAAACAAATTCTAAGAATGGAAAAGACATTTACAGGCCCCTTAACAGTCGTTTTTTAGTTTTTCGGAAAGAAATGTCTGTATCAACTCCTTTTGACTTCAAATCAATTTTTTTTGAAAATAAAATACCAACTGGTAACACATTCATTATACACAAGGCATTCCCTCCCTCTTTTAATCATAAACTACGAAGTGAACACGGAGGTATGAAACCACCTGAACTTGCTCAGATTCTCATTGAACTATTTTCGAAAGGACAAGAGGAGGTCATATTAGATCCTTTTGTGGGAGTTGGGGGAACATTGCTAGGAGCAAGCATTGCTGGGAGAAAAGCAATTGGAATAGATATCAACGAGCGGTGGAAAACGATCTATCAACAGGTTTCAATAGAAAGTGGCTTTGACCCCCAGGAATTTCTTGTCGGAGATTCACGTTTTATAGTTAGCAAAGCTATTAAAGACAATAGTATTGACTTAATTTTGACAGATGTCCCATATTGGGCAATGGATAAACTTCAAAAAACACGGGGCCGCTTTTCCAGAGCAGGTGAACATTCAAGAGACAAACTACACTCATCCCTCCATAAATTCGATCAAACAGCCATTCTCACAATTGAGGAATGGCTTGATGTGTTGGAAAATGTTTTTACTTCTTGTTATTCGAAGCTTATAACTGGAAAATATTTAGTGGTATTCATAGGCAATATGTATCGAACTATCCAACAAATTAAAGATGGAAAAATTAGAAAAGTAGGAAAATATCTGTTTCTATCCTCAATGCTCGCTAAAGTCCTACTAAACATTGGGTATCGATTTCAAAATGAGATTATTTGGTATGCTCCTGATAAAGCATTGCACGTATTTGGGTATCCGTTTTCCTATATACCGAGTATAGTTCATCAAAATATCCTTGTGTTCAAGAAATGACTACCAGTTGAATATCAGAATGTTTAACATTTTTGTCGGAAGGGATATAGAAAAATCCTTTATTTCTTCCTTCGGTTGACGACAATTGGACTAATTGTTAAAACGGTAATCACCAAGAAAAGACCAATGAATGGAGTTGTAACAGCAATAGTAGATGAAATGGCTGTGTTAGATGACTGAGTCGAAGAATTAAGTGTAATATTAAATGGATTAGAAAAAGCTATTCCGCTGGAAGTAGAGTTGTAGAAGTGATATTTTACTCGATAGGTGTTATTTATTCCATGAAGGGATGAGATATTAATTTCTGAAGTTTCCCAATAATCCTTTTCTAAATTGTAGGTCAGATTTCCTGAAATTCCAGTAGAATTTCCAGTCTCAGTCAAAATGTCGTAGGTTGCTCCATCAGCTTCTTGCCACTTGAATTCCTCAACATCTGAAACCGTGACATTCCAAATTTGAAGACGAGCTTCGCTAATTAACAGAGTCAGATTTCCAGGAGAAATTGTTATTCCTTTGGGATTGACCATGAACCAATATGGTTGTGCTGGTGCGGGAATTGTATCATTATGGTCATTTGGACCAGGTTCAGTAATGGAGCTAACAGCGATAACAATTTGATCTGCTGAAATTCCATAGCTTTCCGTTGAGAAATTACCAAGGCCATCTTCAGAGATTTCAATAGGAATTACTTCTGTATTAAAAGGAGTTGTTTTATTAGTAAGAATAGCTGTAGCAATGAAATCTGCAGTTTTCCCTTGGAATTCCAAGACAAAAGGAAAATTAGTACGATCAGTAAATTGTAAGTAGTCTGTGCCCCAATAAGGAACAGAATTCTCGGTTCGGGGAACTGATGATGTACTATAGGAATTCTCGACCACCATTGAAATTGAGGCATTATAGTATCCGAACATCCCATTGGCAAAAGAAGTATCATCTAGAAAATTTGCTACAGTCCAATTTCGAAATACATCGACAAATTTCACTGGACTTCCAATATTTGCAAGGGCTTCTTCGATGCTTTCTATTCCATCGGTAGAGCGTAGGACAACATTTTGAATAATACTAGACCCTCCGTAATGTTCTGCAAGATAAAGGAAAAACGCATAGGCAGCCCCATAATTTGCAAAAACTAAGCCCTCATCATCGTAATAATCCCAATAAGTCAAAGATACATCAGGATTCGCGATAAATTCTGATTTATGAACACTAGAAATAAAAGGATCTTCTCCAACAAGATATTCAGCAAACATAGATGCTCCTTCATCCAACCAAAGGTGCTCATCCTCATCATGACTATAATGAATCAGGTGTTGAAATTCATGAGCCACTATATCATAAACATGAAGTTTAGCTGCGAGTACATCAATATTAATGATTTCTGCTTCGTTACTCTGCTCCCATTCCACTTTAGTATAAATGTCATTAGCATCAAAATAACCTGCAATGTATCCCCCGACTAAACCATCAATGATATCATAAACCAAAATTATGATTTTACGGTTATTGTCAATGTCAGAGGGGTAACCAAAGAATTTTGTGAGTGTTGGATAAATAACAGTCTCAAATGTGTGGTTGATGTCTAAAAAAGTGCTATCAGGAATCGTTGCCGTTGTGAGGTTTGAATAAATTAAACTATGTGACCCGTTTACTTTCAAAGTGGCAGTGATTTGTTCTCGTTCATCAGTTATAAAATTTTCAACCCAAAACAATCGAGTATCTCCTATTACTTGCACCTTCTGATGAACAAGAGGAGAAGAGCTTTGTTGAGATATTTCAACCATTGCTTTGGAGATTTGATGGTGAGAAAAAGGTTGAGAATTGAATCCGTTATCTTTTTGAAGAGAAGTTATGCTATCCGTGTTAATATGTTGGGTAGAAGGTTTTTTTTGGTCAATGACTGATAGGGATGTCAACATTGACCACCCCGTTCCCATCATTAGTATAATAAGAGTAATTGATATAAACTTGGAAAAGTACACTCATCTAGGCCTCAATTATCTGAAGATTACTTGATTAAGGATTTGATTTTTCTCTCTATATACGTATTCAAACGGACTCCTTAAAATTGTTATCGGAACAAAGTTCGGAAAGAGTTTAAGAGAAATGGTAAGAAAATGATATTATGTTCTAATATCATTCTGGGTTGCTAGAAAAGATCAGAGATACGAATCTGAGATGATAAACCCATCTTCCATTTTTATTAAACGCATGCCAGATTTTAACATCGCCTCGTCGTGAGTCACACAGACAATTGTTTTCTTATGAGTTTGGTTAAGAGATCTCAATAAATCCATGATTTCATTCCCTATCGCTGAATCTAGATCTCCTGTCGGTTCATCTGCCAAAATTACCTCAGGATCGTTTGCTAGGGAGCGAGCAATACCGATACGTTGTTTTTCTCCACCTGAAAGTTCGTGTGGAAGGTGATGCCTTCGATTCTCTAGATTTACTAACCTTAGCAGCTCTAAAGCGCGTGGTTCACGTTGTTGTCGTTTTATTCCACTTATCAACATTGGAAGCTCAACATTTTCTATTGCACTAAGAATTGGGTGGAGGTTGAAAAATTGGAAAACAAATCCCAATTTATGACGTCGAAGGTTACACAATTCGCGATCTTTAAGCGTAGATAAGTCAGATTCATGAATACGAACAGTACCAGCAGAGGGAGGCTCAAGACCAGCCATTACATTAATGAGAGTAGATTTTCCACTCCCAGAAGGCCCCATTACCATAATGAATTCTTCTTTATAAATGGTAAAATTGATATTATTTAGCGCGTCTATCGTGTGATCTCCAAGAGTATATCTTCTATTCACGTTTTCTAATTCGATAAATTTTTCCTGACCTTTACTCACTTGAAATATCACCTCGTACTGGGATAATGGTAGCAAATCCATCTCGCATTTCAAATTGAATATGGCTCTTTATGCCTGCTTTACGTCGGATATCATCTGGAAGTCGCAGGTTACCATGATCATCAACATAAGTCACCTCTTCACGTAGGGAAAGAGATTTTGACGGATCGATCGCGCGATGTAAACCCACTATACGTCCATCCAAGATTCGCATAGCCTTAGTGGTCATATTAGCGAATCTGTGATCATGAGTAACAACAATGAAGGTTTTTCCGAGATTTTTATTGAGCAACTTGAAGTAATCAATAATTTTGAATGTTGTCACACTATCTAATTCCCCAGTTGGTTCGTCAGCAAGTACAATCTCTGGGTCATTTGCTAACGCCACTGCAATGCCCGTCCGTTGGGCTTCACCACCTGATAATTGGTGAGGTTTGTGCTTGGCACGTTGTTCCACTCCTACATCTTTCAGTAGATGGTACGCTCGTTTCTTTTGTTGTTCATGGTTCCAAATACCTGCCAGCTTCATGGGGAGCATAACATTTTTCAGAGCAGTAATATTCCAGAC
>JAEOTY010000190.1 GCA_016839625.1 Candidatus Hodarchaeota archaeon | reverse complement strand
TTGAAAACCAGTGGGCTTGTGATAATTAGTGTTTTTAGGCTGGTACCGATAGTCATTTACGTCCACACTGTCCGTGTTTCTCAAGGTGATTAATATCATATTAAAGGGTTCTTTTTTGAGTAACTTCCGAAGATAAACCTCCCACTGACTTTGTGAAATCCCGTACATATCATTACGAATAGTCCGAATGTTAAATCTTTCAGCAATCTCTGAAACTTGCACGAAAGCGTAAGGATACACTAACGCAGTCTTGAGATTGCTTGCATTAAGTAAAAGGATAATTCTTTGAGGATTCATAATTTTACCTCAAAATTAACTATTTTGAACCAAAGAAAAAATTGACTCTTGATAAATATGTTTCTTAAAGCAAAAGGAAAGACTTCAATACAAAAATATCGTTCACATCTATAATTGTGCACAATGTACACCAATTCTTTAATATTATCCGCATAAAACTTGGTATTAATTCCAGATATAGTCGAAGGCCTCAGAATGATTGAGTGGATTAATGTAATCATACTAATAATCTCCTCGTTATTAATGCTTCACTTATATTTGAAAAGCGTAAATATAGCTTCTTTAGAAGAAAAAATCGGAAAAAAGGCATACCAAAAATGTGGTCGTTATCGAATGGTTGCTTCGATTTTTGAAATGATTGTTATCATCAACTACATCTTATATTTCTTTTATTCAATAACAACGTTAGGAATACCAGAGACTTTTCCTTGGGAATGGGGTTTTTCAATATTGATTGCCATTCTAATCGCTATTCCAAGCGGTTCAATTATGATCAAAGGGTTATTAGATGCAGGAAAAGCAGCTATGGTACCTCAAAAAGATCAGGAACTGTATAAGGGAATATACACCAAGGTCAGGCACCCTCAAGCAGCAGGAGAGTTACCTCTATGGTGGTCAATGTCTTTAATATTAAATTCTCCTTTTCTTGCTCTTTATTCGTTCGTTTTTATCCCGATCTTCTATATAATGGTAAGAGCTGAAGAGAAAGACCTACTTATCCGCTTTGGGGAGTCTTATAAAGAATATATGAAGAAAACTGGCGTGTTTTTCCCAAAATGGAAACAATAAAACTCCCTTGATTGAATTTTAAGTTGAAATTAGCATTTCATGAGATTATTCTTCATATTCCCATATCAAAAATCCAGTTTCTGATACTTTTTTAATTAATTATAGTATAGTACCATAATCACAAACTATATATAGAGTTATAGTATTCATCAATACATGAGTTGAAATCATTGGTATTAGAGAACGAACTTCAAAAGTGGGAAACAGAATTCAAGAAAGGTTTTTCCAAGCCGTTTATTCTCCTAACCCTTGCTGAAAAACCTAATTATCCGTACCAAGTGACCAAAACGATCATTGGAAGAACCAAAGGTCAAATTGCTATTGCAGGGTCAAACATCTACCCTATTCTAAAAAAACTAGAAGATGATGGATTGATTCTCGGTCAGAAGGAGAAGAACTCAAAGAACAGAATTTATGCTCTCACTGAAGAGGGGAAGAAATTCATAATTCCTCTTATTCAATCAATGAAGGAGTTTACTCAAATTGTCCAACAAATGATTGATACTCCTGGAGAATTGTAATAAAATGGATAAAAATGAAGAATCAAACCAAATTGACATGTATATCAATCAAGTAAGCAGTTTACTACCATATCCGAACACAACCAAAAAAGAGGCACTTGATGAATTACGAATAGATGTCCAATCTGCAAGGAAGGACTCAGAGGGGGAACCACTATCCATAGTGTTTGGTAATCCCCGTAATGTTGCTCAGAATGTAAGTCAAGGTCATGATTGGCATAATAAACGTGCTGGATGGAGTATCAGGTTACTTGCGTGGTTGATTGATCTGATTATGGAAGCATGTCTTGTATTGATTATTCTTGGGGCTGGATTCTTATTGTTGTTAGTTATCATCCCCTTTGAAGAACTTATGCTAGAATTTTCTAGTTGGGAAAGTGGAACATCTACACTGAAGTTTTTTTCTCCTCAAGGACTATTATTCATCGCTATAATAACTGTTCTAACCTTAGCTACTGTAGCTGCTATTTTAGGATATAATGCTGCCTTAGAGTATTATTTTGGGAAGACTATTGGAAAAAAACTCCTTAGCTTAGCAGTTGTTGATAAGACAGGGATTAAAATAACATGGAAACAGGCAATAATTAGAAATTTCTCTAAAATCATTGTATCGGAGGAATTATTACCTTTTGATGTAATCCTAGGGATGATTTTAGAGAGGATGGATCCTGAAAAAACAAGAAATCAAAGAGGATTAGACATTTTAGCAGAGACTATCGTAATTAGAATATGAAAAGGAAGATTGAGATATATGGCAGGAATAGCACATTTAGGTATCGCATTAGCATTTTCAATACTTGTACCTGACGTTCATGTTTTAATCTTAGTTATTTGCTCTTATCTTCTTGATATCATATTTCTTGGTTTCATGTTCGCAGGTTTAGAACAAATACCAACATCAGATCGCGTTGGGAAAGCACCATGGTCTCACAGCCTATTCATGGCAGTAATATGGTCAGTTCTCGCAGCAATAATCGTTATGCTATTTACTCTTAATCCCTATACAACTATGATTATTGGTCTTCTTGTATTCAGTCACTGGGTAGTAGACTTCCTTGTCTCCCCTATGCTTTATGCGTTTCCTAATGATACAGGAAAACCACTCCATCCCTTTAGTGGGTCACCTAAAGTTGGTCTTGGTTTTATGAGAACCAAACGAGGAGTTATGTTAAGTGAGGGTGTTCCCCTCACTCTGGGAATCATAATCTTTATTTTAACACTTATTATGTAAGTTAATATTTGGAGATAAAATAAAAAAATGAAAGTTGGTATAATCTATAACACAAACAGGAGAGAAGCAACTTATCAAATAGTAGTTTGGTTAAAATCAGCTTTAGAACATAAGGGTTTCGATGTAACAGTTGGTAAAATGAATGATTTTCGAGATTTCGACTGTGATGCATTTATTCTAGGATCTGCAGTCTATGGGTTTCATGTTGAGAAAAAATTTGAGAGATTCTTGGGTGATAAGAAACATTGCTTACAAAATAAACCCTTCGCTACCTTTGTTGTCTGCTATTTCACTAAATTGTCAAAGATGTATAGAAGAGGTATTTTTGAGAATTTGCCCTCGAAACCGATTAGTCATAGAGCATTCAAAGGTTACTTTAATCCCTCTGATATTCAAAAGTGGGATTCCAATGGTCAAAAGACAAAAGCAACAGAGTGGGTACACGAATTCGAAAGAATTATCAATTTCAATTAGAAAAAAGGTGATTTCATGAGTAAGACAATTCTAGTTTATGCGACTCGTTGGGGGGCAACAGAAGAAACAGCCCAAGAGATTAAAAAAGTGTTAAGCGAGAATCACAATATCAAAGTGGATCTCGTAAATCTAAAAGATAAGAAAAAGAAAGAAAACAGAAATCCTGATATCTCTCCCTATGAGAACATCATCATTGGTATTAGTGTAGCTAAGTTTAGATGGGCAAAAGAAGGAAAGAAATTTCTGAAAAAGAATAAAAAGGCTCTATCAAAGAAAAAATTATTCATATTTGTATCATCTGGAGGAGCAGGGAGTGCCTATCAACAGAAGAATCTTGAAGAATATGAGAGACTCCAGAAAAAATGGATAGACAATAACCTCGACAAATGGGGGATTCCATTCACCTCTAGGAAAGCATTTGGAGGACGCTATGTAGGGAATCATAGTCATTTGGGTGATAACCGTGATTGGGATCAAATTCGTTCTTGGGCTGAAGAAGTAGGTGGAATCATCAGCAATGGAGCTGAAGTTTGAATCTTATAATTTTTCCAACTTGGCTAGGAATTCCTCATTCGAGTTTTGCATTAATGAAGTTTCTTCTGATGTACTCTACTATGGGGTGGATAATTCTAACTGCAGTTTTCTTGTTAATATCTGGATTAATAAAACGAAAAATGGAGAATGACACCAATCAAACAAAATAATAATAGATTAAATAAGCAGAATTTCAATGGAACAAGAGTAGTTGTTGCAGCGTTCGGAATTTTATGTGGATTAACTGGTATCATAGCTGGGTTTTTTGAGATACTTCAAGGCAATAATGCTCCAAGTGGTTTTGTAATAAGTACTATTGGTCCAAATTATAGTATGGCTGACGATTTTACTTATTTTGCTATAACCATCATACCTAATTTTTTATTAACTGGAATACTAGCAATCATCATAAGCTCTTTAGTTATAATTTGGTCAGTGATATTTGTTCATAAGAAATATGGGGTGATAATTTTACTGGCGCTTTCTATCATGCAAATGCTTGTTGGTGGTGGATGGGTAATTGACCTAGCTACAATAACATGTATTTTAGCAACCAGGATTGATAAACCACCAAACTGGTGGCGCTCACATCTTCCAGGTAATCTACGGCTTTGGCTTGCTAAACTTTTACCCATTTCATTAATATGTTATGCTATTGTAGCTTTCAGTATGCTTGTTTTGTCAATCTTAGGTGTTAATGATATTGTATTGATAAGATTCATAGAATTACTTGCTGCTGTCATGTTTATACCAATGCTGCTAATGATATTTGGTGGACTAGCACAAGACCTTCAAAGACAAATAAAACGTTGATCTAGAAACTGAAACAAAATAAAAAAAGAACTAATGCAATGTGTTGTAACTACATTAGTACAAAAGCTATGGAAAATTTATCAGAATTATGATTATTATCTCTTGTCAATACTTGATATGCAGAATTTTTGCCGCATTATCACCCATAATTTTTTCACGAAAGGATTTTGAAATAGGTAGCGCCTCAACAGCAGGCAAGTGCTGAGGCCAAGGAGAAAGAGGATGATCAGATGCAAAGAGAACTTTATCTTCAATATCATAAGCCGTAAATAGGTCGAACGGAAAATAGGAAAAAAAATGATGATGAGCAGATATATCGACATACACATTTGGGTGTCTTAAAACCACAGAAAACGCATCCCAGAACCAAGGAACACCCATATGACCCATAATGATTACTAAGTCTGGAAATTTTAATGCTAGTTCATCAATAAGTTGAGGATGCCCAAACTTTGCTATTGAACCAACAGTTGAAACCTGATGTCCTGTATGAGTCCAAAGCGGGATATTGTAATCAATCATTGCATGAAAAAAAGAAGTAAATTTTGAATCTGTAATATTAAATTTTTGGACTGGTGGAACTAATTTCAGACCTTCTAACTCTAATGATCCAATTGCATATTCAAGTTGTTTAATCGCATCACCTGCTGGAACATCGACTCCAGCAAAACCAATTAATCGGTCTGGGTATCGATCAACCATATTCTTCAGATCATCATTTGTTACAATTGTTACTCCAAATGCAGTTTGAACATTAAATGAGACAGCAACTGCCTTATCAATATTATACTCATCCATCATAGCAATATAATCGTCTATCGATGTACTTCTAGCAAATCCTTCTAGTAAGGGGAGGAATTGATGAATTTTCTCCAAATCTGTCCCCCACATTGCTGTCGCAACTTTGTTTAAATCTGGCCAAGTAGCTTCCTTACAAAAAGGGTGAATATGCATGTCTATTATCATATTGAATAACCTCGGATTAATCATTTCCCTTTTTTCGTAAAGAGAAATATTCCATTCTTATATTCCAAATAAGAAAAATTCTTGCTTTCAACTGCTTCAACGAGTTTCTTATCTGAAGACTTTATCGATATTATTCCTTCAAATCTAAGAACACGATATAATTCATCCAGAATGTCATGAAAAAGGTTCTCATCGCGAAGAAGTCGTGGGAGTCCAAAGAGAAAGGCGACGTCAATGCTTTGGTCAGAGATACCTGTATCAGCTGCATCTGCAAGTACAGTCTCTACATTAGTTACTCCCTCTTTTTTGATCTTCTCTTGGACTCTTTTCATCGCCAAAGGATGGATATCCAAGGCAAAAACTTTCCCTGTTTCTGAAACGATTTGTGCAGCAGGGATGGTAAAGAATCCTGGACCACACCCTATTTCAAGTACAACATGTCCTGATTTAAGTCCTGCGTCTTCTAATGTTTTTAACGGTTTAGAAAATTTTCGACGGAGCGGATTATCATGAATTATTGACATCATTTTGAAAGCCCATTTTGGGCCTGGTTTTCTACTCATCTTTATCACATCAATTTTTTCTAAATTCGACCTACTTTAAGCTTAACTGTTAGAATTATCAATAAAGCATTTTTAGCGAGGAAACCATTTCGGCACACGATTTTTATATTCCAAATAGGTCTCATAAAACATTCGTTCAAGTTGTTTTTCTTCAAATGAAGCCATTCTGTCATAAATCACGAAGATAATAATCCATAAAATGAAGCTGATGATTGACAAAGTTAGTAAAAAGAATGCTACATATGTTAAAAG
>JAEOTY010000189.1 GCA_016839625.1 Candidatus Hodarchaeota archaeon | reverse complement strand
GAGCAACAATTAACGTTTGATTTGTCCCAGCCTTCGTGACATTGGCGTATACATTTGCACCTTGACCAGTAGGATTGGTTACATATCCAGTAATACCAGAAGCAACACCAGCAAGATTCCGTGAGTGAGCAACTGTTACCCATGGTGAATCTTTATGAATAAGCCAGCAAGCTGCCTCGTATTTTGGTTCTCTAACACTTTTGTCAAAGGTTCCTTGGGCGTCCAGTAACAAAGTATCGACTTCATCATTGTCATAGAAAGCAACATTCATTGCTGTTCCAACTACTGCAGAATCTCCTGATAATAATACATACATAAAATTATCTGGGTCACCGATGTCTGCACTCCAACCTAACAGGCACATATCGTGCTCGCCATCTTCTGTTCGGTCGAGGTATTCGCCCCATTCATAAGTTTTAAGAGTTGTTTTAACTCCAATTGCATCTAAATCTGACTGCATGATTTCTGCTACAGATTTAGCGTCGGGGAAATAGGGCCTCTCTACTGGCATATACCATAATTCTAGGTCTAATTCTGTTGCTGCAACAACAGGTGCCGGTAGACTCGCTATGACAAGCCCTAGGGCTAGCATAGTGATAAATACTAATCTTAGTTTCTTTTTCAGATTCTTTATCTCCTTTTTAGGATAATTTTTGGGCAATCTTATTAGATTTCCAAAAACAAGAATAGTATACATTGAATCTCTCTTTTAAGGTTTTTCTTCCTGCCCCATTTTAGAAGAAAAAATATTTGTAACTTCACAGTGAATTCGTGAAAAACACAGTATTTAAAGTGAAAACTGCATCTTTAACAACGATATCTGCATCTTTGGAAAATCTATTGAAGTAAAGATCTTTTTTCCTTAATCCATGAAAGTTACTACAGTACAGATTGTCGAACTCCAACTGCTTAAACGAAAGTTGAAAATTAAGAAAGAAAAACATTTAACACGATCTTTTCAGAATTAATAACGCCTAAAAATTACAATGCCGGGAAGATTATTGAATTCCAACTCCAGTTCAGATGACTCAAATTATATCCTCAAAGAATCAGATTCTGATAACTCTTTAGTCAGTGTTAGAGGCTTGTGCGTATATTTTTTCACTGAAGAAGGCATTGTTAAAGCTGTTGAAGGAATCGATCTTGACATAAGAAAGGGGGAGACTCTTGGACTAATTGGAGAATCTGGGTCAGGGAAGACAGTGTCTGCACTATCAATGCTTCAATTATTGCCCATTCCTCCAGCAAAAATAATGAGTGGATCAGTCTTTTTTGAGAATGAAGACCTATTAAAACTTTCAGATGAGAAAATGAGGAAGATTCGTGGGGGAAAAATCTCCATGATTTTTCAAGATCCAATGACCTCTTTGAATCCACTATATTCTGTTGTTGATCAAATTGGAGAGAATCTAAGAGTTCATCGTAACATGGATCCCGAAGAGGCGATTACAGAAGCGATTAAAATGATGAAAGAAGTGGGTATTCCTGATGCTGAAAAAAGATCCAAAGAATACCCCCATCAGTTTTCTGGGGGAATGCGTCAAAGAATAATGATAGCTATTGCGCTTTCGTGCAGACCAGCATTATTGATAGCTGATGAACCTACTACAGCATTGGATGTAACCATTCAAGCTCAAGTACTCAATTTAATTGATGAATTAAAGGAGAAATATCAAACCTCTGTACTATATATTACCCATAACTTCGCCGTTGTCGCAGAGATTGCTGATCGCATAGCTGTTATGTACGCTGGATATATTGTTGAAGAGCATACTTGTTTGCAATGTTTTGAAGAACCAGCTCATCCTTATACACGAGATCTTTTGTCGTCTATTCCCAGAGTGGATCGTAAACTTACTCACTTAGAAGTGATTAGAGGTTCCATTCCTAACTTAATTTATCCACCATCGGGATGTAGATTTCATCCTCGGTGCAAAGAAGTAATGGATATTTGTAGCAAGGTTGTTCCTAAAAGAGTTGAAATTGGGCCACGCCACTTCGTACGGTGTCATCTTTATGGTTAATGTGATTAACATGGAAACTATAATAGAAGCGATAAACCTGACGAAGAAATTTCCCGTTCAAATGGGTATCTTTGGTTCCCGTGGTGGTTCATTTATTCATGCAGTAGATAATGTGAATTTCACGATAAAAAAAGGAGAGACTTTCGGGTTAGTTGGAGAAAGTGGTTGTGGAAAAACAACAGTCGCTAAACTGATCTTAAGGTTATTGAATCCTACTGAGGGTACAGTTCTTTATTATGGGGGAAGTATCTTCGATAAAAAGTTTCCACTATCTAAAATGCGTCGAAGAATTCAATTAATCTTTCAAGACCCATATTCTAGCCTTAATCCTCGTATGACTGTGTATGATATAATTGGTGAACCATTTGACATTCATAAGTTGGCTAAAGGAGCAGCCAAGAAACAGAAAATCCTCCAATTAATGGAAACAGTCGGTTTAGCTCGTTTTCATTTGTATAGGTACCCGCATGAATTTTCCGGGGGACAAAGACAAAGAGTTGTTATCGCACGAGCACTAGCTGTACAACCTGAGATTCTTATAATGGATGAACCAGTTTCAGCTCTAGATGTTTCTGTAAGAGCACAAGTTCTTAATCTACTAGAGGAATTACAAAAAGAATTCGATCTCACATATGTTTTTATCTCTCACGATCTGTCTGTTGTCAGACATGTCTGTGATCGTTGTGGAGTAATGTATCTAGGTCAAATAGTTGAGTTAGGGGATATCAATCCTCTTTTTGATAATCCTCAACATCCGTATGCCGAGGCATTGATTGCAGCGGTTCCAATTCCAGATCCTCGCGTACGAAAGACAAGGGAAATACTATCAGGAGAGGTTCCAACACCAATTGATCCACCACCTTATTGTCGTTTCGCAAAACGTTGTAAGTATGCCCAAGATATTTGTATAAAAGAGGAACCTCCATTACTTGAGATTAAACCAGACCATTGGGTAGCCTGTTTCTATCCAAAAGATCTGAGAGGAACTGAAAATGTTCCTTTCGGGAAATAAAGATTTTTTAGTTTTCTTACATTAGCCTATGGTATTTCCAAAGACTATGTTTTCCTCAACAAACTTTGGTGAGAGACTGTTTTGCAATTAGAAGAGCGAAAAAACCTGATTTTACAAAACTATAGAGAATCTAATCGGTTTAATATTAGTTTTATCTGTTCTGGGAATGTAATAAGAAGTCCTTATGCCCATCTACTTTTTGAGCATCTCATTCAAGAAGATCTGGATCTAAAGAAGAAAATTCGAGTAGAATCAGGGGGAGTGATATACCGTAATTATTCTATTTCTTCAGAGTCCCGTAATATGCTGTTACGTGAGGGTGTTTCAACTGAAAAAATAGAGAAATTCTTACCCCGATTTTCTCTCGATTATCCTGAAATGTTTCAAAGTATAGATCTTGTCTTGGTAATGGAAAAAAGTCATATTCAAAGAATTCCTAAATTCATCAGAGAAAAAACTTTTCTTTTGCTTGAATTCACCTTGGGAATAAGCGACAATGTTCCAGACCCGTACTTTGACCCGCCTTTTGAACGTTCATTTAAAATGATCAAGGAATCGCTTCTGAATCTTCGAGAGTTTTTTAAGGGTTCTTAGAGGGAAAATCTAAGATTATCCTGAATACTCTTCAATAATAACTTTACTCAAAGTTTCTTTTGGTAATGCGAAGAATCCGGACAAAATGAAAGCTAATGATACCAAAAAGATATCAAACCATATGAAATAGATGTACATCAATCCTGAGAAATGCCAAGGTGCCCATGCTGCGTACGTGATTGCCAATAAAGTAAAACCAATTGTTAACATCCAAGCGGAAGATAATTTAAGGTCTTTTCCGTAAGAATAGAAAAGATATGCAATCAATATTGAAACAGGGATAAATTCACCAAACAGGAATCCATACATTGTCTGCTCAATAGAATATACATTTACAAACAGTACAAGCTGTAAAAAGAACCAAGCTTCACCAGCAAGTAAAATTATAGATGCAGGAATATAGATAACCTTCTTATCCTCCGTAAACAGCATCATTGTGCCAATCCACATTCCTGTGACCCATAGGATCATTGGATTTCGCCAAAGAAAGAAAAGGTTTGGTTCATTCATGTTGGCAATATCAATTCCAAGGGATTGCAAGCACAGTCCGAAAAAAGTGATGCTATAAAGCAGGAAAGAAACTCCCCAAATGAGTTGATACAAACTCTCTTTTCTAGGAGGATGTTTAGAAATATAGCGAATTACAAGATATCCTCCAATTGCTAACAATAAGATAAAAGCAGAAAGTGAGGGACCAAAGAGTACATAACTTTCAGAAAGTTGAGGGATCTCAAATCCCCGTGGTGTTGTCAAAACCGTGAGAGCAGATAGTAAACAGACCACTATTATTATTATCACAAAAGGGAGATGATTTCTCCGAATTTCTTTAATTCGCGACATCAGATTCTCGTTTTTCAATTTTTTCGTTTCCTGCTAATCTTAAGAATGAATCAAAGCCTGTGGAACATGTTTCTTGATATATATCATTGATTCTTTTACCTCCTCAGGACTTAACTCAAAAACAATTGGGCCTGAGAAATTCCTCTCTATCAATTTGGATAATAGTTCTTTGACTGGAAGATCATAATGACCGAGAGGTTTGTGATCAATTCCAGGATTCTTTCCATCGTGAAGATGTAATTCAATAATTCGGTCATGATAAGTATCATAGAAATCTACAACTCCTTGTTCCCCATTTCCAGAATATCCTGCTAATAAATGACCAGTATCAAAACAAATGCTTAGATCCAAACTTTCTAGACACTCCTCCATCGCTTTAAAAGGAAATTCGACATTCTCAACTGCAAGCTTACGAGGGGAAATTTTAGTACGATCAATAATCTGTTCTAAGCTCTTCTGAGCTGTTGATGCGAACATATTATTCATAAACATTTTAGCAAAACTTGGAATTTCTATTCGTGTAAATTCTGAAATCAAAGAACCAGTAGCATGAATAACCCAACAAAGTGGATCCAATTGTTTTGTGAGTTTTATTGCTTCAACAAGGCAATTAATAGATGCTTCTCGTATATAGGAGTTTGGAGATGCTAGTTCTATTCCCCAAAGTGGTAAGTGTACTGAACAGGAATAATTATTTTTCATTCTGATCTCTGTTATTTGCTGTATCACTTCTATTGTAAGTAATCCAGGTAAAACATACGTCAGATCAGCAGTAACCTCAAAATGCCGAAAATTATCTTGTAAACTCGCTAATAAAACGTCAATGTAGTTGCATTTAGTTATATCAAGTTTTCCTTGTTCTATCATTCGAAAGAAATCTTCTAGCTCAAAGGGTCGGATGCCAAAATTTAGTGTCATTGGTTAATTTCTCCTAGATCTTAGGTTGGGACGTGTACTTATCGAAGTCAGATTATCATACAAATTATTTGTAATTGCCATATAAGAAAATTCAAAACTTGAATATTTCTATGATATCTTCGATTTAATTCTATACTTTGATAGTTATTTGGTTGAAATAGTATGTTCGGATGGATCATTCCTCCCCCAAAACCATCAGAAAAATCGAAAGAAACCTTTGAACATGAGAGACAACAGAAGGTTACCTCATTAAAAGAAGAAGGCTTTCTGAATTCCAAGATCATTGAAAAAGCGATACGGAAAATACCTCGAGAAGAATTTATTCCCGTTGATTATCGTGATCATTCGTATGAGGAACTCCCTTTCCCACTTCCTGGAAGGAACTCAACAATTTCTTGCCCCCACTCTTATCCAATGTTTTATGAAGCAATTAGTTTGTCTCCTGGTGATAATTTGTTAGAGATTGGTACTGGTTCGGGTTACGGAGCAATCTTGGCTGCGGAGGTTGTTGGACTTCTTGGAAAGGTTACCTCAATTGAAATAGACCGTGAAACCTTTCTGTATGCAAAAGAACAGGTTTCTCGTTATGACTATCCGAACCTTTTCTTAATCGAGGCCGATGGAGGAAACGGCTATTTACCTCATGCTCCTTATAATAAGATTTGTTTAACTGCTGCTTGTTCTAAGATTCCACCTCCCCTTATAGATCAACTCCAACGAGGAGGGAAATTAATAACACCATATGGAATACCTAGAAATACACAAGATTTAATCCTACTTGAAAAAGATACTAGGGGAAATATCTTAATGAAATCAATTGAAAAAGTACTGTATGTTTCTCTTCAAGGCAAATATGGCATTTAGGTACGATTACCACTTCTTTTATACAAAATTTAATATAATGCAGTGTTCCTAATAATAATTGTTTCGGGTAAAAAATCAAAGGAATTTGTATGCAACGGCCTAATAAAATCACTCTAATTGCACTAAGCTTTTCTACTCTTTTAATATTCTCTGGATTAGTCTCCTTAGGTTTCGCGTATGTGTTTTATCCGACACTTGTACCTAGCTATGGTCGAACTGAACGTTTTAACTTAGCTGAATATAACAACTTCAATACCCAATTTCCTTATTATGCTAATTCACGACTTCATATAACAATTGAAGCAAATAGTTCCGTAAACATCTTTATTGATGGAAACAATGTCCATAATGGTTCCTATTACGAACTTACGGTAGAACCAAAAGAATCTATCTTAATCAAGTTAAACTCAAGTTCCTCATCCTCAGTGTCAGGAAGGTTTATTGCATGGCAAGAACCTCCGTTGTGGATGCAAATGGGTACATTTCTCCTCCTCCTCACAGGTCTTATGTCAACAGTCTTATCATTTGTATATTGGTACTGGTCGCAGAAGATGTATGAAGGATAATACAACCCGTCTAGTGATTTATTTCAATTAGATTGGCTTCCTCCACTAAGATGATTCTTTAATTTTTTTGTGTATAATGTTTATCTTTCTCGTAAAAAACAGCAAAATTGAATTGAAATTCTCGTTTATTACCGTTAGAACAGGAAAATTATGCAATGACTCTCGTTGATCTTTTCCAGGCGTTGATTCTGACATTCTCAGCCGTTTTCCTAATGGAAATGGGGGATAAGACTCAGTTGACAGCTTTCGCGTTAAGTATGCAATATCGGAGTCCATTGAGAGTCTTTTTAGGTGTTATAACTGGTTTAACTGGAGTAACGATCATTGCAGTAGCTGTTGGTATTATTCTTAAGAGTACACTGGATTTTCAAGTGCTTAAACCGTTAGTTTCAATTCTATTCATGCTAAGTGGCTTGATTATCCTTGTTAACGAGGTAAAAAATCAAAATAGCAGAGAAATTCGAATCTGTCCTGTATCACGCGATTTATGTGATAAATCCCGGGAAAATTGTCCTGACATGGAGAATTGTGAATTATACTTCGATGAAAAAGTAAGAAAAGGAGCTTTCATACGCTCTACTACATTTATGTTTTTTGCGGAATTGGGAGATAAAACTATGCTGATGGGGCTAGGCCTTGCAACTCAATTTGATCCATTCGGGGTTTTTATAGGTGCAATAGTTGCTTTAACAGTAGTAAATAGCATAGGAATAATCATTGGAGATCGAATCGCGCAAAAAATTCCGAGGAATATTATTGGGATTGTTAGTGGTATTGTTTTTCTAATTACTGGATTTATAATCCTAATCTTCTAAACCTCTCCTAGAAGAAAATATGTTTAATCAAGGATCAAGGCTCGAAACTTAAATTTATATAATAAAATTCAAGTTTTTGATCCAAAGTAGTTATTCAATCCATCTCTCATGTCTTCTTTTTCTCTTTCTTATTCTCTTATTCTTGTCTTTTTTTCTCTCTATCTCTTTGAATTCATCATCAAGCTTGTTGATACCCTTTGGTGTTAGTGATACTACTTGAATCAATTGTTGGGACTGAGAATCTATACGTTTTTTCTCTTCCCTTAACAAATTTGATTCCAACAATTTATTAAAGCGTCTTTTCAAAAGCTCTTTGGTTTGAGGTGTCTTCCAAACGAGTTCTCGCTCCTCTGATTGTTTAATAACAATTGGTTGAAAATCTTGGTCAAAAGATTGTTCTAAAGAAGTGTATATCTTTAATCCTTTTTCAACTTTCCATAAAATCCAAAGATCCAATATTCTATTCTGAACTCTATCGTATTGTTTCCAAGCCCCTAGCTTATATTTTTCATAATCAATTTCTTCTCCCTCGGCCTCTGCCCTTAAATCTTGAAAGATCTCATACGCTCCTATCATTATTATTAACCCTATAAAACAACCTACTAAGCCATCTATAGAATACAATATAGTAAAATCAGTAATAACAGCTAAATAACCAGCAAAAACTGCCAATAACACTAATGAAGCGTTTAACACATGATTTTTGCTGTCCTCTGACTGTGCTAGGATTGTAAGATTACGATTCGCGTAACCAGAGAACCTTTGATATAAGTATAACAGTGCACAAAGAATGATGGATAGACCAGCAATATTGATTGCTAATATTTCTTCTTTAAGAGCTATTATATTCTCTAACAATATTATCATAAGTAATCGGTTAATACTTTGCTGGATGGTAATAAAACCTGTGATTAACATTAAAACAAGTAACAAATAAGTAGCCTGTTTTTCTTTATTTATTCTCATGGCAAAACCTATTATTATTGACGAAATTCCATCAATTGCAGAATCTAATCCATCACTAAAAAGACTCATACTTCCAGTAATCGTATAACCGATCAGTTTAATAGTACCTAAGAATAGATGGAAAACTAATGAAAGAGCAGGTGAGACTCCAGGGTTTGTTAAAGAACGGGCGGCAGCAAAGAAGGAATACATTCCTTTTGTGTACTTTTGCGCCTCTATTTTTCCCGAATCAGTTAAGGAATAGATTTGGTTCTCGTCTACCTGTATCATATCCACCTGTTCTAGGTAGGACATTGATTCCCTCACTTTCATGAAATCTTCAAGGTTTTCAACTTCTTCTAAGAATATAGAAATTCCAACTCTCATAGATAACCTTCTAACTACATCTATGATCTCTTGAGAAGTACGAGGTTTTTCATTGAGAGCCACCAGAACTAGTTTAATTTGGTTGTCGATTTCTTTTGGAAAACTAATACTTTTACGGTTATTCATTTTAGAGATTATCCTAATTTTCCTGTTAGATGGCTAAAGTTTAACCTATATGAATTAGCTTTCACCCCATTTCAGGCGAAGCAATGCAATAGACATGATTTGGGTTAGATTTTCTTTGATTTTTCCCACAGCGCATACGGATAGAGCAATCATATTCCTTAAAACCTAATTCATAAAAGAATTGTAAGGGGATGCGAGAAGATTCAGTTATTCCCATAAGAATCCAATCACATTTCTTGCCTGTTTCTATCAGAGTTAACTTACTGATTATATCAAGAGCTATAGAAGGATTTTTTGCTATTAAAGGACCTATTGAACATGAATTTTTATAATAATGGATGAATCCATAACCTTCAATCTTCTTATTGTGATAATATACAGCTCCCACGCTCTTAGGACTCCTTAACATGTTTAAGAATATCCTATTTCGTATTGCCCCAAAAAAATTAGTGTCAAACTTAGTGATATCGTCTAAATGATCACTCTCTGTTCGTATACTTCTAGGAGAAGAGTTTAACGAAGATAACAGATTAGAAAATGATATCTTAAGTCGTAAAGACTTTTCTATTTCAGAAAAGTGATACTTCTTATAAAAAGGAACCACATCTGGCACAGCGTCTAGGAGAATTTCCTGACAACCAATCTTCAAGAGTTTATCAAGAGATTTTGAAAACAACTTCTTTCCAATCCCTTGATTTTGAAAGACTTCATCCACAATGAGTAAACCAATCCATCCTGTACGGGGAGGGTAATAGAATGTGAAAACAATACCATGTGGTTGTTGAGTGACTTGATCCTCTGCAATAAATGCCGTCTTACTGTATCCAAGAAGAATATCCATTGATTTTTGACTGAAACCCCAATTAACTTGGGAATCAAGATACTTCAGAAAGCTGAAATCTGATTCAATTAATTCACGAATATAGCTTTGAGGCATTTAATCATCTTAGTAAATTAATTTAGCTTATACGAGGGAAGGAAAAAGAATGAAATCTCAAAGATACTTCATTAATACTTTTAGAACTGGTGAAAATTTTCATTGAATTCTTTTCATGGAGATTAATTTCCCATCGAAGGGATTTGGTACTTATACTTTCTTCAAGAGAATTCCAAGTCACTGGTGACGCGTCAATTCCAATCAAGTGGACATTGGACGCTAATTTGTATTTAATTTGGGATCTTACATTATTTATTGTCCGGTTTAGTGACTGGAATGTGTGAATCCAGACTATTTCACTAAGAGGAAGCGTTCGACTTAATTTTAATAGTTTCTTGAGCTTAACTTGTTTACATTCAATCCAGAGATCTGGAATCTTTTCTTCTTTGGTAGGAATTTCTGATTCTCTCCAAGACATTAAATCAGGACGATATTTGTATAAGCGGAAGCTTGGTTCGATAAGGAGATCTTTTTCCCAAAAATAAAGATATGCCAGAACTTTCAGAACTATATGGAGCTTCGATTCCACTCGTCCTTTTCGGAGTATTAAACGCCGTGAATCTACCTCACCTGATATTTTATTCCTCCAGATTACCTGAAAAGTTATTTTACGGGGAAGTAGATCACGCATTCTGGCCATGGTTTCCTGTCAGCATATTGAAGTTCATTATTTAGAAAATTGTTTATACTCCTGTTTTTCTATTATTTCTTTTAAAATCTGCACAACTTGCCAAATCTCATGATATGTATTGTATAGAGCAACAGGCGCAATTCTTACAATATTAGGAGGACGGAAATCAGTAATCACCCCTCTTGTTTTTAGGGCTTCAGTAATACGAAATGCTTCGCAATGTTCTAAAGCTACATGGCCTGTTCTTTGTTCGGTACGAGGTGTTCCAATCTCAAAATCGTAAGGATCCTCCGTAAGCAGATGGTCAACTAGATAGATCAAATAAGAAGTCATTTTTAATGATTTTTTGCGAATTCCATGGATACCTGCTTCTAACGTCACCTTCAAAGATCCTTCAATAGGTGCAGAACATAGAATATTTGAGCTGGAAATTTGCCATCCTCCTGCAGATTTGGCATGTTTAAAATCAAGTGACATGTCGAACTGTTTTTCCTTGACATACCCAAACCATCCAGAGAGACCAGGTTCTTTACTAAAATGCTTTTTATTGATATAGAGGAATGCTGTTCCACCTGGACCTGAATTTAGATACTTGTAACTACACCAAAAAGCAAAATCTACTCCCCATTCATCAAAATAGTGAGGTACTGCACCAACTGAGTGACAACAATCGAAACCGATAGGAATTCCCCTCTTATGTGATTCATCCGTTAAATAAGCCATATCAAGCAACTGACCACTACGATAAAGAGCCGATGGAAGCAAGACAAGGGCAATCTCATCCGTCATGAGTTCAACAATCTTTTTTTCATCAAAGAAACGTCCGTTAGGGGGTGCAAGGACTAAATGTTGATCTGGATTCAATCCTTTGAGTTTTATTTGATCTTTAAGAGCATAAATATCCGAGGGAAAATCAAGCTCATCTGCAAGGATCTTTGTCCGATTTCCATTAGGATGATAAAACGTACTTACTAGGGAATGAAGATTGATGGTGGTTGTGCCTGTAGCAACTACTTCTTCTGGTTCTGCCCCGACTAATGGAGCAGCCATAGCTCCTAAGTCTTCACCAAAATACCACCACGGTCGCTGGCCCTCAAACCATCCTTGAATAGCAAGTGTCTTCCATTCGTTGGTTACTCTTAGGAGAGACATTTCAGCTTCCTTCGGAAATAACCCTAAGGAATTCCCATCGAGATAAATAGTATTTGAAGGAATGTAAAAGCGTTCACGAAAATTCTTTAAGGAATCCTGTGAATCTAACCTTCTTGCGAACTCTTCATCAACATTAAAATCAAAATTCATTTTCTTAACCTAAAAAAAGATGTAAGAAATAGATTCAATGAAATTTATTTTAATTTATTGAGTTCGTTGGATCTGGTTTTGTTCAAACCAGATCAGGACTTTATTTAATCTGATAAAGTTCCTCTAACGGTTTCTCCACAACGTACTCACGATCGATCTTCCAGTAGTGAGTGTCAAAATCAAAATTAGCAGGATAAAACCAATAGACAATAGATCTATCAATCGATGTGTCTAAGGTATAAGTGTTGAAGTCCTGAAAAAGTTTCCAGATTGATGAAGCCAGTTGATGTTCATGAAATGTTGGTAATGCAACTCCCCAAAATAACAAGCCTTTTTCCTCAAGAATATCCATCCCAAAATTGAAAGGAGGAGGAGAAGCTTTCATAAGATTGTATAATTGATTTATCTTCTTTTCTTTGGAGTGTGGAATCCAAAAAAGTCTAGCATTAACAAGATTGAACAAAATCCTATCAAACCGACAACGAACACTAGAAATCAATTTATCAAAAATTGTATTATATCTAACATGAGTATTTGTGCGAGTAAGGTTAAATTTGCGCATTAATTCAGATTGTTTGATTTCTGGATCCTTGGTTAGTTCGCGTAAAATTTCAAAATCAATTCGTGTCCATTCTGATAATTCAGTAGGTTTGGAATCATCTTGTGGTGGAAGATTATCAGGTTGATTGTCAATTAGCTCAAGCCAACTAGTCCAATCGAAAGTCCACATATTTTGATTAAGATTATAAAACCTTAGGTTAGAAAACGATTCAGCTCGATACCCCGAGCTCTGAAATAGGTCTGTACTTACAGAATCATTTTCTTTTTCGAGCGTTTCAATTAATTCATTCATCAGAGGAATTATATCGTGGGGAACATCAAATTGAGCAAATAACACATACCCATTACCATACCCTCTTGCACGATAATGTGTGTATGGATGGATATCACAAAACTTTTCTAAAAGGAGGAGATCATCAACGGTTTTTATTGACCACATAATGGATAATCGTTGAAGTCCTAAAGCCCTTATGTCATAAATGGCGACAGGTGTTCTAATTACGCCACGAGATTTCAGGTCGGTTAATCTTTTCTTCGCAGTTGGCCATGAAACTCCCAATTCATTCGCTAGATCCGAATATGGCAAGAGAGGATTCGATTCTAGTTGAAGGATAATTTGATAGTCTTCAGGAGTAATCATAGTTTAATCGGCCTGCTAGATAAACTGAGATTATTCTATTTAAATTATTCTAATGAATTTAATCAAGAACCACAAGATTATTTAGTTTTATTTTCCCTCCAATGTATCATTCTTCCTTTTAAAGTCACACTAATGCTGCAAGTGGGCCACCACCACCTGAACCACCAGGTGGATCGAATTCATAATCAACCACTCCAGTGTCAACTCCACCACTTAATAATTTCACTCTTATTGTTAAATTATAAAAACCTGACTCGAGAGCATGATCAAAGAAATGAATTTGGTATGAATTTTTTAGCAATTTATTGTTAATTATCCATTTGTAACTAAACACATAACCTGATGGAAGTGTCAGATAAACATCGATTTTTATTACATTTTGATGATTAGAATTATAGTTGAGATCAAAGAGAGCGACAATGTCATACACTTCATCATTATCGAGATTGGTATAATAGGCGTCAGTAATGGTCAGAGTGACTTCAACCTGTTGATTAATACTTCTGAGAGTAACAGAACTGAAACCGAAAACTGGAACAATCGTACTGAATGCTATTATCGCGAAAAGAAAAAAATACAGTTTCTTAAATGACATGGGGAATGAGTTGATTTCGCTTTTTAAAAGCGTTTTGAAATAAAAAAAAGGATTTCAGGGATTGTATTAAGCTTATGAAAAGAATGCTTTTTTATTTTATGTAAATATAATTGTATTTTTCATTGATTTGTCAGATATAATATATTTTGTATTACCCCTTTTAAATCTTGATAGAACCCTTCCCTAAATAGGACAATTCTAGAAAGCCTTTTAAAATATTTTTGATTTATTCCTTAGCTAGTATCAAAGGGATCTAGAGAACTTCTCCGCAAATTTTTACTAGTAAAACAGTCGAAACTTGTAGAAAATTCTCCAATCCCATCGATATTTGAGTTTGATGATTAAATGTACGACTTTCAAGCGTACAGAAAAAATCAACTTCAGAAAAAGGTGATTTCAAAATATGAAACATTCTAGAAAATTTTTCTTAGTTTTAGCGCTCGTTGTTTTCATAACTCTCACCGTACCTGCAAGAGCTGGAAATCCATTTAGGAATGAAACAAGCACTGCAGATGGATGGCCAACCTGGGACTCTGACATGATCAATGTCGAAGCAGTAAGTGAAACTGGCGCTGGAGTATATGTTGCGGTTCTTGATACTGGTTTGGCACCAAATTGGAGAGATTATTTCCCAAAGGAAAGGATTGCAACACATCTTGGCATTGGATTCTATGAGGAACTGAAATGGAATCCAGAAATTGGAGATTTTGACTACACAAATGGAAAGATCCATAAAACAACTTATATCGGCAGTGTTGGTACAACTCATGGAACACATGTTACTAGTACCATTCTTGGCTACTTTTATGATGCTAACGCTGATACAGCAGGAGGATTCTCCCTACCTCCTATTATGGTACGAGGTATTGCACCAAAAGTTACCATAATTCCAGTTAAAGTGCTTGCTGATTATGAAGTTCCCTACAAACCATACCCTGCTTCTCCCGTTCCTGGGTATTTGACTAAAAAGGTTACATTTGGAACTTCTGGAATGGTAGCTGCTGGTATTCATTATGTAACAGACCTTAAAGAGAGTGGAGCACTTGGTAATTCACCCGTTGTGATTTCTATGAGTTTAGGAGGCCCAGCTCTAGAACCAATAGAACAGGCAGCACTTGATAGGGCTATTCAAAATGGTGTCATTGTGGTTGCCGCTGCGGGTAACGCCGGTGATGCTGGAATGGATTATCCTGGTGCCTATCCTCCAGTAATTTCTGTTGGCGCTTCAGGTTGGACAAAAGAATGGTTAGTTCCAGGTGATGGTCCTTTCTTTCGGATGTGGTGGTTACAAAGCGATTTATTACCATTTGAAGATATTGCTGAACCTACACCTATAGCTGAGGTTTATGTTCCCAACTTTAGTAGTCGTCAAAAGGATCCAAATCATGAATTGGATGTATTAGCTCCTGGTAGCTGGGTACGTGGTCCATATCCTGGATTCCCTGGTTATAGTCACTTACCTTGGTGGTCTAATGGAATTGGTGACTTAGCAGGTTTGAATCCTGGTAACTTCTATTACGTTGGAGGTACTAGTATGGCCACTCCACATGTCTCCGCTGTGGCTGCTTTGATGTTGCAAAAGAATCCTTCACTCGTCCAAATAGAAATAGAGACTATTCTCAAAGATACTTCTCTTCCAGTTCCCCCTGGTAGTGCAAACGTTTTCAATGCCGGTTTTCAGTCTTGGGGCGCTGATGCGACTGGAAAAGGTTTGATACAGGCAGATCTTGCGTTACTGAATACCCCAGAAGCATAACTATAGATAAAAACATCTCCTCCTCTTCTTTTTTTTCCCAATTGATTTCCAATTAGAAAAAATTTTCCTACACTGACATTTTGGGAAGATTTCTTTCATTGTTTTTTTATTCTTGATGGAAATGACCATTCATTGTTAAAATAACTATAGAATCGATATTTGATGTCGAGGGAGTTTTGATTAATAGAATATCCGATTTTTCTGCATTTGAAAATAAAATGATATCAAAATTTGAAAATATTTCACATGCCAAATCTGTAACCTAATCCCAGACCCATACCTCTACCATAACCTCGACCCATACCGCTTCCGTTATATATTTCTCTAAGATTTCCAAAGATAAATCCTACCAAATTTTCTGAAATGGACCTTGTTTTTGTGTATAAACTTTAACAGTTACGCTCTGAAGAAATCGAAAAGCATTAGGATCCATTCGGGATGCATTAACTTCTTTCCCTGAATGATCATCCTAGAAACAAAATAGTATTAATTACCATTAGCAATAGGGTAATAACAAAAGCGTTCAGTATTATTCTCTTATTTTCGTGGGAGAAGGATGTGAATATTATATACGGAAAGGCAATCATGAGATATAAAATATAAAAAACAAACCTTTCAGGTGATTGGATTTTATTGTATTGGAAAATTAAGATCATAAAGACTCAAAGAATATAAGATGTTAGAATGAAACGTGTTAAAGAGATTTTATCCTTGAGAGAGTCTGAATAATTCTGATCCTGATGTAAATAAAAACACCAAAATTTCTGATTGCTCACTTCTGATTAGCTTCATAATTAGTCTGTCTTTCACAGAATTAAATTTCAGAACTAAATTCCTAGAAAAGACATGTGATTATAATTGCTATATTAAATTCTTTTAAGAAATGGTACGAAATAAAAAGAACGATTTTATCCTAGAGGTTTTTAGAAAATTCAACAAATAGTTTGGCAACGAACTTTTCGAATTGAAGGATTCCTCCAACCCGTGAATCATTAGATTCAAGAACAGCATACTCAAGGGGAGAATGAGCTCGGCCACCATGACATAACCCACCATAAACGAAGGGAAGTTTTAGGATTGATTGAAACATAGAAAATGGCGCAGAACCTGCTAGGAGTGGATAGAAAACGGGTTGTTTTCCATAGTGTTCATATACTGTTTTTGTTGTTTGAATAAGTGGATGAGAGGGGGACATTTTTGCAGGGCCATAACCAGACCCAAGTTGTAAGTCAACCATTGGAAAATTTTCACTTACATAAGTTGAATATTTTTTGCGGACATAATCAATCTCTTGGAAGGGGGGAAGACGGATATCCAAATTAGCATGAGCTTCATATGGAATAATAGTCATTCCTCCTGAACCATAGTAACCACTTTCGACGCCATTGACCGACAATCCTGGTTTAAACAACTGTTCAACAATAGCTTGTTCTCCAGTTAATTCTTTTCCATTTTTATCCCTGAATTTACTCACACTTAAGGATTTCTTTAAATCCTCAAAGTCTAATTGTTTAAGAAGTTCCTTAATTACTTCTTTATCTTCTTGAGAAGGGCCAGCTATTGCTGGATCATCCATTATACCTGGGACCAGAATTTCATTGGTCTCATCATCTTTTAGGGACAATATTACTTCCATTAGTGTGAAAATCGGGTTTTGGACTAATCCCGAATAAGAGGAGTGTAAGTTTCGACCAACAGGTCCTCCCCAATCTCCACCTCTACACCATAACTTAGCTGTTATGCATCCTCTGACACCCAGAAAGAATCTTATAGATCCGTCATGTTCTTCGAAGAACATAGGAAAATAAACAGCAGTACTTTGCTTTAATTTGTCAGCATATTCATTGATAAAGGCACCCATGTGAGGTGACCCTAGTTCTTCTTCTCCTTCTATTGCAAAAATAAGATTAACCGGTAACTCTCCCTCTTCTTCTAAGAAAGCCTTGAAAACATTAAAAGCAGCCATGGTAGGACCTTTTTGGTTGGTAACTCCCCGGTTCATCAGACACCGGCCAGAAAATCCAGGGAACCATTCAAACTCGTGGATCTCTGCACCAAATGGATCAATTTTTTTATCATTGAGTACCCATTTTTCGGGATAGACTGGCTGGACATCATACATACTGTAAAATAAAATAGTAGGTTTCCTTTTATCAGACCATATTTCACCATATACTTGTGGATGGCCAAACTCTTCCCCCATGGTTTGTGCCAGATGGATATTTTCTCCACCAAGATCTTTAATTTTTCTGATCAGAATTTCAGTCGTTTCACGAATTCCTTCTCCTGTGGCTGAAACGGAAGGTTGTCGAAGGAATTTTTGTATTTCAGGAAGATGATTTTTAGTAAAATGCTCATCAATCCTATTGATAACATCTGTTAATGACATTTCAATCCCTTTTTACCTAGAAAGCTCTAATTTAGATATTCAAGAGTAATACTTTGTTCAAATAAATATTCATTCTTCCCCCGAAGGAAAATTTTCAAACTTGAGACTTTATACAGAAAAGCGAAATCGAAAACAATTTATCCAAAGGAATTAAGATTGGCTTATTCATTCACGTATGTTGTTTTACTTGTCGAATTCCGTTGGAATCGAATACAAACGACATAGCTTCAACAAAAACGACCAAAAAGTAGTGTGATTCTTATGCGTAGAAGAAAGAAACCCTCAGAAGTAGACCTGTTACGAGAAGAGTTATCTAGCAAGATAGCTGAAGTTACGAATGAGATAGAGGCGAAAGTTACCGCCATTGAAGAGCAGATTGAAGGTGCAACCTCTCAAATAAATGAATTGTCGCAGACATTAGAACAAAAAATTGAGAAACAAATCTCTACAACTCAAAATCAACTGGAAGGAACTGCCTCTCGATTGAGTGAAGTATCCCAACAATTCGAAGGAAAGAGTGTGGATATAAGAGCTCAAACATCCAAGGAACTCCGGGAGTCAATTGATGAAGTGCGAAGTTCATTAGAAACTTTAGGATTGGAATTAAACAACCAAATCTTGGATCTGAGTTCAAGTTTCGAGAAACTGAATCAAGATACGAGTAATTGGATTCTTGCTCATAATGAACAAATCGAGGAGTTCCGAGAGAAGTATGTGACTGTCCTAGAGGAACTTCGTCAAGGTAGAAACATTGCTGTTGAAAAAGAAGAAATAATGAGCCAGAAGTATGTTGAATTAGTCAACCATTTAAAAGAGAAAGAGAAACTTGCTCTTGAGAAGGAAGCACTCACTCAGCAACGTATTGGTTCCTTGCAGGAAGAAATTTCCAAGAAAGATAAAGAAGTGGAAAAGTCTTCATCTATTGTAGAACGATTGGAAGCGGAAATAAAAGAAAAAGGTAATATTATTGAGGAATTGCAGCAAAAGAAACTTCTAGCTGAAGAGTTCGGGTTCCAAATTAAACGGCTAGAAGAAGAAAATGAGATGAATAAGTACGAACTTGAACGAGCTAAAACTCAAATAACGACTATGACGGACGATACTAAGAGGTTTGTGGGAACAAGTAAAGCTGTAAAGACCTTTCTTGGTGAAAGTGAATCTGGCCGCATTTTGAGCCACCTAATGAGTATAGAAACTGCTAACTTAGACGAACTAGCAGCAATGACTGGTATTGCTACCTATACAGTCCAACAAATTATACAACGCTTCCGTGACCTAGGCATAGTAACTTTAGATGAAACAACAAGAAAGGTAAAATTAGCTGATTAATTGGTGGAAGGAGCCTAAACACTTCGTAGAACATAATCAGTGAAAAAGCTAATTAGAGATTTGAGTGAACCGACTTGGAGGCAAAAATTGGATCAACTCTAATACGCTTGGTTCAAGGTGATATTACCAGAGAAAAAACTGATGTAATTGTAAATGCAGCAAATCCAAGTCTTCGCGGTGGGGGAGGGGTTGATGGAGCTATTCATCGCGCAGGAGGTCCTGAGATCCTTCAAGAGTGCATAGATAAGTATCCCAAGGGTTGTGGGACAGGTGAGGCTCGAATAACAACTGCAGGGCAAATGGATGCAAAATGGGTTATTCACACTCCGGGTCCTATTTGGCGTGGAGGACAACAAAATGAAGAGGGTCTTCTAAGAAATTCTTACCATAACTCTTTACTCCTCGCAACGAAACATGGTGCCAAATCTATCGCTTTTCCCTCCATTTCCACAGGTGTATATGGTTTTCCTATAGATCAAGCTGCGAAAATTGCCATTTCAACAGTGATCGAGAACTTGAATGAAATATCAATGAAAGAAATACATTTTGTCCAGTTTAGCGCTTCAGACTGTCAAGTCTATACAAGAACACTGACTCAGATTCTTAAAGACACTCAAGAAGAATCTTAAAAGAAACTTGATAAGCTCACTTTTTTTGATATTAAGCGTGCTCATAACAATTGACATGTATAAAAAGAGAGGTAAGGAGATTAGTCGGGCGCATAATTCTTAGACATTTCTGCACGGGAGATAACGATCCGCTGCACTTCATTAGTGCCTTCATAAATGGGTGTAATTCTAACATCGCGATAATATCGTTCGACATCATACTCCTTGATGTAGCCATATCCACCATGCATTTGGATTGCTTCAGTGGTGACTTCTTGAGCAATTTCTGACCCATAAAGCTTAGCGATAGATGCATACTCAGAAAAATCTTGTTTCAAATCCTTCATCCGCGCAGCAGAAAGGTAAGCAAGACGTGCGGTATGGATTTTAGTAAACATATCCGCAAGTTTCCATTGAGTCGCCTGAAAACTTTCGATTGGTTTTCCGAACTGTTTTCTGGTTTTAACATAAGTTGCTGCTTTTCTGTAGGCGGCGTCAGCGATACCAACCGCTTGAGCTCCTATACCTATTCTTGCAGCGGCTAATTCATATAAAACGACACTAAAACCTCGATCAATTTCGCCTAACACATTTCGTTTTGGAATTACAGCGTCTTCGAGGATAACCTCCGCGGTAGCATTACTGTGGAGACCTAATTTCTCTTCTATCCTAGCAATTTTGAATCCAGGATTATTCTCTGTTTCTATGATAAATGCTGTTAAACCTCTGGAACCTTTTTCAGGAGATGTAGAAGCTAGAAAGAGGTAACAGTTTGCTATTCCAGCATTTGAGATAAAATTCTTTGTCCCATTGACAACATAATGGTCACCTTGGTCAATAACTTTCGTTTTCAAAGAACCCAGATCTGAACCTGCCCCAGGTTCAGTGAAAAGAAGACCACCTATCATCTCTCCTCGTGCTAGCCTTGGTAAATAGTATTTTTTACCCTCATCGGTCCCAAATTTTCCAATAACATCATAAGATGAGTTTTGTAATCCATAGAGTAAAGAGGTACCTGCGTCTGCACGTGATATACGTTCATAACATGCGTTGACTAGGGTGAAAGATAATCCAACACCTTCGTATTCTTCTGGAATAGCCAACCCCATTAAGTCATTTTCAGCGAGCTTTTTCACAATTTTGTACGTCTGTTCTGGATACGCAATTTTACCTGTCTCAACGTCAAACGTGCAACCTATCTCATCCATTTCTTGAGCATACGGTTCAATCTCTTTTTTACATAATTCGTCCATTAACTCAAGAACCATCTCATTCTGTTCAGTTTCTTCCTCATTATATCCGAATGTGGCAAAAATCTGTTTCATATCTTTCATTAGTGGAGACCACCTATACAATTTTTTAAATAAAAAGTGTAAATATGCTGTATTGCAACTAATCCAGTATTAATATCAGATAAAATCTAATGTGAAAAATTAACACAAATCAAAAAAGAATTTTGGTAAGAGGACTTTTGATTGGCGTTAATCAAGTTGTAATTACTTTTGCATTTTCATCTGTCATTAAGGCTTGAGCTCACTGGATTACAGAAAGCTATCTGCTTATCTGATGATATGTTTTTAATATGAAAATTAGCAACCTATCGCTGCTATTTTATTCTTCAACCTCACTAAAAGCTTTAAGAATGACAGATAATTTCTCTGCATATCCTTTTGAGATATTAAACTTCTGTCTGACCTTCCATACACCCTCCTTGTTTTTCTGCCATCCGTATAGGCGTATCTGGGTTCTTCCTCCAGTTTCTACTAGACAGATCGCTTTTAACCATTGAGCTGTTTTCGCGAGTCTTTTTGCTGCAACTACCTTTATTGACTTACTTACAGGAAAGTCTTCTGGATTATCTGTTAATAATTCCTTTACACTCATCATTATTTCATTCCTTTAATTCACTCGTGCAAATATCTGGGTATAGCGTGTTCTTAGTTCTAATGTCAGGATAAAAAAAGTTTCGTATTTTTTAATCCAGCTGAAAGAGAGGTCTATTGCTTTTGAACTGTTTAAACAGATATTCTTCCTCTTTTTTGGTTATTCTTGAAATGAGTAGTTTTTTTTGAATAATTTATTAAATATTAAGCTGTACTGTAAGTAATTTCATAAAAGATCCCCTGTTGATAAAAACTAAGTTTTTCAGGTATCGTAAGCTTTTTAAGAAGATTGCCCAAAACTTTAGCTTTTTATAGTCGATATTTCTCCTGATTTAATGCAGATTCAGCATTTCGTGATATGAGCAAATCTTGGAAGAGGATAGATTTCTTATGTTTGCAAAAGTAACTGACGAAACAAAAGATATCATTAAAGCACTAGGAATATATGTGTTATTCTCAATTGTTTGCTATTTAATCCTTGCTTCAATAGGCCCAGTTGCTGAGGCTGATTTTTGGCGTACTATGATTTTTTTGACATGTGCATTCTCTGCCTTTTATTACAAAGAAGAATTCGACGTAGTCTTGGCAGTGACGTTTGGGGGACCTACAATCGCCGGGATATTGTATATCATTTGGAGTGCAGCTCTTCAGGTCAGTTCAATGCAGGAGCAAATTCTCACAGTCATAATGTATAGTATTGTTATTACTTTTGCTTTTGTTATGCTCGCAGGGGTCTGTGGCTTCTTGGTTAATGCGATAGCTAGGTGGATATCAAGCTTCCTTACCTCAACCCCCTCTAGTTCAGCATCACGTTCGAATGACGTTTTTAGTGTTGTAAACGGTAGATCTGAAATCAAACCGTTTGCTCCAGTCAAGGATGTTGACAATCGCTGGGATAGTTATTCTTCAACGCATACAGATCGCCAAGTAATCGGAATTCTTATATCTCTTGGACTTATGTTAGCATTAATAATCTCACTTGGCCTTTTACCGATGTATGAATATTCTTTTAATCTACATTTGACACTCTGGGATATGGGTTTAATTCCCGTAATTCTTATTATTTTAGCCTTTATCAATCTTTTGACAATTATAGTAATAATAGCTATTTGGCGTTTTCTCCCTGATACAATTGAGAAATATCCTTCCACAATTGTTGGAGTTCAATCTAAACTCAGTCTCGTTGGAATTTTCCTAGCATCAATCTTTTTTCCTTCTCCCTCATTATTACGCGTAAATACTTTTGTTGTTCAATCTGGTATTGGGATCGAGATATTAACATACGTCATTGTGTTAATGATACTCCTAACACCAGCAATAATGGAATATCTTCAGCCATTAGGAAAATCAGAAACACAGGCAACTATGTAATCTTTAGAAATACTTTATTCTTCGAGGAGCTAAGTTACGATATTACTTCCTTTTGATATCAACTGTACATAACATCCTTAATCGGAAAAATAAGTTATCCAGATTTTTCTGCGCCGCGGGCCATCAAATTCTGCGAAAAAAATTTTTTGCCAAGTTCCTAATTGCAATTGACTGTTTTCAACGGTAATACAAACTGAACTACCCATTAATGAAGCTTTAATGTGAGCTGCTGAATTTCCTTCACGATGTTGAAAGAACGGTTGATCCCAAGGTACCAGTTGATCTAATTGATTGAGAATGTCTTGTTGAACACTAGGGTCGGCTCCTTCATTAATGGTGACTCCTGCTGTTGTATGCGGTACATAGACAATGCAGACACCTTCCTTCATATCCTTAGGTATTAATTTTCTAATATTTCGAGTGATATCAACGAATTCGGAACGATTTTTTGTTTCCAAAAGGACTTCTTTCATATTTTACACCTTTCCAAATATCTCTCTAAAGCATAATTGATTAAAAAGCTTAAAAATCTCAGATAATGTTTCTCTTGCTCTTATTTCTGGAAAATCAACTCATATAAGTTTGATATCTTCTTCGACATTTACAGTTAGATTCATTATTAAAAATGAATCTTCTTCTTTATTCAGAAAAAGAAGGCTTTCGGTGAATAATTAATGGAGAAAGATACATCAAAAGAATTTTACTCGTTAAGTGGGGAAACTATTGCCAAGAATCTGAATGTAAATCTAGAAAATGGGCTATCCTCTGAAGAAGCTCAACAACGATTGATGTTGTACGGCCCTAATGAATTAGTATCTGGAGAAAAGGTATCTCCTTTAAAAATGTTTATTCTCCAATTCAAGGATTTTATTGTGGTTTTATTATTAGCAGCAACATTAGTTTCTATCGTCTTTGGTGAATATGTTGAGGCATTGATAATCATCATCATTGTTTTGTTGAATGGGGTATTAGGCTTTGTTCAAGAGTATCGAGCGGAAGCTGCGCTAGAGAAATTGAAGGAGTTAACTG
>JAEOTY010000019.1 GCA_016839625.1 Candidatus Hodarchaeota archaeon | reverse complement strand
CAAAGATGGACACATTAACATTCAAGGTAATCACAGAAGCAGCCACAAGAATATCTGAATTAACAGCTACAACACCAACAGTCGACATTGTTGACAATGTTGCAGCTGCAGACGCAAAAGCTGTTGAAGATACTACTGGGGTTTCATTGATCTCTCAAGCTGGTATGAATATCGGTTATTTAGCCATGAACGCCCTAAGATATCCGTTCAACATCACTACTAAAGTTAATGATCCTGATTTCGGCGGAAAAACCACTCATGGTGCCTTGGTACGACGAGCTTTCAACTACGCTATAAACAGAAGCAAGATCATCCAAGAAGTATTCCAGGGTCGTGCTATCCAAGCTAAGAATCCGTTACCACCTTCGTTCTGGGGTTACAATGATAGTTTTGATGATTATGTATATGATCCAGACCATGCGAGAGAAATTCTAAACTCCTTAGGATATTTTGTCCCTTCAGTAGAAATAATCTCTCCCAAAAATCAAATTTACGCGTCTGATTCCGTAATGGTAATTTATTCGCTTTCTGAGACTGCAACTGTTACTGGATTTCTAAATGGGGTTTCTTTGGGGGTAATATCCAGCGGAACACCACTAGGAGGACTATCTGATGGTTCTTATAATCTCACACTTCAAGCGACAGGTGAGAATGGCACTATTGGGGTGGCGACAATCTGGTTTACTGTCGATGTCACTGCTCCCAGTGTTATTATCACATCACCAACTAATACAACTTATTCATCTAAATCAGTTATGATGACTTATTCTGTCTCTGAAACAGCTACTATTACTGTATTTTTGGACGAGGTTAACAAAGGAATTATTCCAAGTGGTGGTACCTTATCCTATTTACCTGATGGATGTCACAACCTTACAATTCAAGCAATTGATGAAGTTGGTAATGTTAGGGTGGTTACAGTTTGGTTTTCAATAGAATTCTCCACAGCTGAACCCTCCACAGCTGATACCTCCACTACTGAGCTCTCTCTCTCTACTTCAGGTTTTGGTCATTTCATTATTATAATATCATTAGGAGTGATCTGTCTTCTTTATCGGAAACGACGATTGAAAAAAATCTTTTTTACATCCTTTTCCAAGGTATGAAAATGATTTACCAAAAAGTCACCTGATCAGACGATTGAAGAATTGTTTGAAACTGAAGAATATCAAAATTACCTTAAAGAAGCAAAGGAAATTCTATCAGAGCTTCAGGGGGGCTAAACAAAGATGTACCCGTTAGAGTTACCTCTCTAGTCGTTATGATTGTTATCTTGGTGATGATGATGTGATTTTGTACTTATTCTCGATTGTACAGCATTTTTGAACCGACCATTAACAATGCGATAAAGGACAGTTTGCCCCTCCTTTACGCCAATTATAATTCTAAGGTTTTTTGGCGGGAAAAGTTCCCCTTTTGATCCTACTTTTCCAATCCTCAAAACATCACCAGAATTAAATACCTTAAAACTAATTTTATACAAAAACGCGATGAATCAATATTTTAGAATGATCATGAATTAAAATTACACTTTTCGGATTCTTAAACCTCTCAATGAATTACTAAATAGAATGTATAATCAATCTTCAGGTGAGTTCAAATTGGCTAGTAATCCAGAAATTAATGCAATTAATCTCCCCTTTCTTGATGAAGTGTTCTTCAATAGCCCTTTATGTCAAATTTGTGAATATGCAAGCATTTTCGGTGGAGTTTGTTCCCTCCTATTGAATCGAAGAATACCTGTTAACTTAATGGTAAAAAATTCACAAATTGTAAGTTGTTCTGCCCATCGAAATTGGATCGAAACAATAGATTCGTTTGATGCTGAAAATCTTTTGGTTGACACAGACGAATTTAAAACTCAGACCTTGTTGGAAAAAGATGATTCCTCTAGTCAAGATGTTGATGAAGATTTTCCAGGATAGGAATTGGTGTGACCACGAAAGAAGACTTTCCTCATGCATTAAAAATTGGTTTTACCCCTTCTTTAGAAGAACAGCTTCTTCTCCCAAAAGTTCATAACCACAATTCCCTAATAATCTACTCCACAGAGGACGCTTTGGTACGTGTTCAGTCATTGATAATCCTTTTTTATTTAAATCAATCATCTCCACCAAAACCTTCAAGAGTCCTTATTTTGACGAAAAGGAGTACCCAACAGAAATTTCAAACTCTATTGAAGACTCATTTAACTCAATTGACCACTGTTCTAAATGGGTCCATTCTTCCTAACGCTAGAAAACTTGATTACAATCGTTACTCAATAATTTTTTCTACTCCAAGAACCACACAAAACGATTTGAATGATAAATTCTTCCCCGCCAATCATTTCTCTCTTTTACTAATTAATCAAGCAGAGTTAGGGGCTTCTTCAAGGTCGCTGAGATATCTTGTCAACAAGTTAGTTAATTCTCGGATTGTAGGATTTTCTCAAGTAACCAACTTAGAAAAATTGAAACATTCATGTGAAAACCTTCAGGTCAAGGAAGTGATTCAACTAGAAGAATTACCTTCAGTTGCTGAAAGATCAAACATCCAGCATTACTCTATTCCCTTGCCTAAAGAATATTTTTTTATCCTCGACATCTTAGATCAAATACAGAAACATGAGTTGGAAGATCTTAGAAAATTGGGTTTCAATGTTTCACCTAAAAGTAACTACAGAGAGATTGCTGCAATTCATGAAAGTCTAAAAGAGGAAAGCAATCTAAAATTGCTTGTCCGTACTGGTAATTTGCTCCGAATTCTCACCCTTCGAAAAATAATTATCTCTCAGGGATTCGCGGCAACGCTTGATTATTTCGATTCCCTTAAATTACAACTGGAAAAAGAACAAAATTTCCAAGGAAAACAGAGTATTATCGTGTTTCTTGGTGATATTAAAATTCAGAAACTGCACGAGTATCTTGTTTTGCATAAACATCTTCAACATCCAAAATCTCAAATGATACTTAAGCTAATATCAGAATATAAGTCAGGTGTTTCAATTACAACGCATAATTACTATAATGCATCCTTTTTAAAAGCCTATTTAAGACAGCAGGGCGTTTCGGTAATTCAAGTAGAGAATCCTATCACTTCTTTGACACAATTAAACTTGGAGCGAGCACTTTCACCTTTTACTGAAAGTAAAACTAGTGTTTGTATCACCAATACTGTCAATGAGATGATTGCCAGAAATGCTAAAGTAATAATAGCTTATGATGTCAATGCGGACATAGTGGAAACTCTCAATAACCTTCCAGTTGATATTCCCAAAGTTTTTCTTTTAGCTAAACAAACAAATGAAGAAGCAAGGTTTTTTTATCTTAAACGACTAGGTGCAGCCTCTCAGAATCAAGTTTTTGATCCAAATGTTCTGAATGCGAATTTAAATCAATCAAAGAACGGAATGTCAAAGAAAGATCCAGGAGCTTCAAAATCTACTGTAGATGAAGATTTGTCAGATCCTTCAGTTTCATTAGTGTACAATAAGTCTTTATTTGAGCTCGGTATTCCTTATCTTTTTTCTAAGACAGAGTACTCTATAAGCTCCAATGATGATTTTTCATTCCCTGGCTTCATTCTCGATCAGAGAATCTGTTTTTTGATACTAGTTCCCTCTACCATTGATTTTTTGATATCGACAAACCTTCCCCAATTCTTTACTCAGCTCAAAAATGAATATGAACAAGTACATCTAATACTTTTTTCCCAAAGCATGGAGAATCTAAGTTTTGACTTTCAGTGCGACATCCTACATACTGCAAATCAGCATAATGTGTGGATTTCGTTATTAGGTCGAGATGAAGATATTCCTAAGCTAGTTAATCGAGTTATCCACAAAGCGATGTATAAGTGAAATTAATCAGTTTTCCTTCGAAGAAAGACCTTCTAAAGAAGTAAGTCTTACATTTTCGTTGACCCTGTAAATTTGAAACTTGGGAGTTTCATTGGAGGAAACATTCCTTGGGAGACCCACTCATAACCATCTTGCAGTTCTTGATATTTACCAATTAAATCAATAGTGTTAAAGAACTTTGTAAAACTATCGGTATATCTAAGGGTTTTTAATGCATATTTGATTTCTCCATCCTTAACGAACCATGTTCCATCTCTTGTTAGTCCTGTGAAAACACCTTTTGCTGGATTAACAGGATTCTGATAATGAAAATGAGTAATCAATATCCCATTTGTAGTCTCAGATATCATTTCCTCAAGAGTGGAATCTCCTTCTCTTACGAAAAGATGGTTCGCTCTTGGCATTGATTCTCCCATACCGAGCGTTAGCATTCTCCAATGCTTAAAATTATGACCTGTACTTTCCACTCCATCTTTCGCTGCAGTTAATGTGTCGTAAACAAGAGCTTTAACAACTCCTTTGTCTATTAAATCCAATTTTCTTGTTGGAACCCCCTCTCCATCAAATACCGAAGCGAATACTCCACGACTATCTAAAGGATCCGACCAAAGATCCAGCTTCTCAGAAAACAGTTTTTCTCCAATTTTATCCTTCAAAAAGCTCTTATATTCCTGATACATTCTTGCGCTGAAACCATAGTAAGTCATCATTCTCATAAGTCCGCCTACTGCTGCTGGCTCGAGAATCACTTCGTAATTTCCAGGATCAATCGTTTTGGCCCCGAATCCATTAACAGCTTTCTGAGCTGCTCGTTGTGCAACTTTAACTAATCTTAAATCGGAAATATCTCTCCGTGTATCTGAAGACCAACCAGCTGTTTCTTCCTGACCATCATTTCCTAAAACTGTTAGATCAATTTTACTTTCTGTTCTTAATGCATATGCATTGACACCAAGGGAGTTTTTAATTAATTTTTCTTGAAGGGTATTTGAAATTAAACCTGCAACTTTTTTTATCCGTTTATCCACACCATGAGCTTCGTCAATTACCAATTGGGCATATTCTGCTCTTTGTTCAGGGGTAACTTCTAATGCTTTTTTTGAAAATAAAGTAGAAGGATCCAATTTGGTAGAATAAAGCTTGGCTTTTGGTAAAGAAACGAAATCAGAATTTTCTGGTGTTATTTTTGCAGTTTTCGCTGCTCTAACTACTGCCTGTTTTAATAATTCTGGCTCAAGTACCTCTATACAAACAGATCCTTTCTTCTTCCCGTAATATACAATGATTGTGATTTCTAGATGTTTTTCTGAAACATTTTGGTCGATAATGCTATTGGCTAATCTTGTTAGAGCTGATGTTGTTTGAGTTATGGTAACTTCAGCTTGTGATATTCCTAATTTTTCTGCTTCTCTTAATATCAGGTCAGTTTTATCTATTAGTAAGTCTTTGGAAAGTTCCATTGATCATGTCCTCCTCTTACATTAGACCTATTCTTACGTTATGGAACCGTGCAGTCCCGCAACCATGACCAACATACATTATTTGACCTGGTTGTCCTTTACCACAATTTGGGGTTCCCCATAAACGCCAATCATCTCCAGAAGAAGCGTCCATACTTCTCCAAAATTCAGGAGTGATACCAGAATACGTGGGGTCTTTGACAATATGACTGATCTCTCCGTTTTCAATCTTCCAGGCGATTTCTGTTCCAAATTGAAAATTTATTCGTTTGTCATCTATACTCCAACTTTTGTTGGATTCCATAAGGATTCCACTTTTGGTATCTTGGATGATTTCGTCTTTTTTCCATCCATTCGGTTCTAAATTGATGTTAACCATTCGAATTAATGGTAATTTTTGTGGATTATCCGCTCTCATACCACCTGAGCTTTCTTTCAACCCGAGAATAGCAGCTGTCTCTCTTGAACTCTGATAACCAACAAATTGTCCATCTTTAACTAGCTCAACACGCTTTGCTTTAACTCCCTCATCATCATACCCAAATGTTCCAAGACCACCTAGTAATGTAGAATCAGCAGTAAGAGTAACATTTTCGCTCCCGAGTTGATAATTACCAAGGAGATCTGTAGTAAGGAAGCTTGTTCCTGCAAACGCAGCTTCGGTTCCCAAAACTCGATCTAATTCTGTTGGATGACCAATTGATTCATGGATTTGTAACTGAAGTTGGTGACCAGTAAGAATTACCGTTGTTCTTTCTTCTGGACACTTTTTTGCTTCAGAAATGGCGATAGCCTCTTTGGCTGTTTTTTCGACATTTTCAAGAAGGTTCAGGCCTTCAAAGTATTCGTAACCCTTAGTAGCAAAGTCCCCTCGGAACGAACCTGGGTAAGACCGTACTTGGGGAGAACCACCTGGAATTACAGCGACACAAGATATCCCACCTCCACAGAAGGTGATTTGCTGTTTGATAAACGCTCCTTCTGAACTGGCAAAAATCTTCTCTTCTCTATGGCCCCGATAATCAGATTGGGACATCTTAATTGTAGAAGGATTGTGCTGCCTTAGCCTTTTATCAGCCTCAATGAGAATCTCCAACTTTTCTTCATTAGGTATCGTAAAAGGATCTTTTTTAATTGGAGTAGAATAAGAATCCTCAACTGGTGCCTCGTCCACAAAGACAATAGGATCTTTTCGTGTAGAACCCGACGCTTTAGCTATCTTGACTGCAAGTTTAGCTACTCTTTCTACTTCAGCTTGATTCAGGTCATACGATCCTGCAAATCCCATACCCCCATCTGCAATGGCCCGAATCCCAAACCCTTTAATCTGGGTAAAATTCATCAGTTGAATATTTCCCTTTTTAATTGTGATATTTTCATCGAGTAATGTAACAACTCGAATGTCTGCATAACTAGTTTTATCCTTGCTACAAGTCTCAAGTGCTATTTCTGTCAAGTCTCTCATTGAAAAAACCTATTATAATGATTTTTATGATTAATTTCGTGAATATTCCTTTCGATGTTAAATTTGTATTCACCTGTTGAATAGAACTTATTTCTTCTGAAGTGTCTCAACAAAGGAATTCACTGGAGGTAGTCTGAATCCAAACGTCCTTGCTTCATGAAAGAGTGTAATAAGATCATTTTTTGTCTTAATCGGACATTGAACATATCCAGCTCCTAATAAACCTAATGTTCCTTTTACATCTATACCCATTTTTAAGGCAATCTTTCTAGCTTTAAAATCATCAATAATCGCGATAATTTTCGTTTTCTCTCCAAATTTCATAATTGCTGCTTCTCCTTTTCCAATATGAAACTTAGTTTGATATTTTTGATAGTCATTTATTGATTTTCTATCGTGTTTCACTGATTTTAAAGCATTTTCTGGCATTAAACGTAATTCTTCTATTACTGGGCTTAAGAGAAGGAGTTTTCCTCCAAGACTCTGGATAATATCTTCCAATAAACCCATTTGGTTAAATTGGTAGAATAGAATAAGACAGGAGGCATCAGGTACAAATAATTTAGGGTTATTCATTTATTAAACCCTTGATGTCATCTTTTAATTCCTTAGTGGTTTCAGATCCGATTCTGGCTTTGATTCCCCGTCGTTTACATTGTTCTAGAAAAGAATTTAAATCCATTTCAGCAATCTCTAGTGCTAAACCAGTTGATATCTGTTTGTCCTTATATAGTTTGAAAGATAATTCTTTCATATCCATCTCTTTAAGTAAGTGACGTATACTATCTCGAACTGCTTCACTTTTGGACGAATACAGACCAGATTTAACAAGTAATTCCAAGCGTTCTTCTAGGATCCCTTTAATTTCCACGGTTGTAGTCATTTCAATTCAACAATTATATTTACTTGGAGAAATATAAGTTTTTCCAAGTATTATAATGCTCGGGAATTCTTTCTTGATGTGCTTAGAGGAGAGTCTTGAACGTCGTAATCCTTACTTAAGCCAAATAAGCGGTTCATTTTCGCAAAGAATAGGTCATATGCGTTGTATAAGGTTTGAACGTTTCGGAAAATTCGTACTCGCGGTAACATCGTACGCATCTTGACTGCCCTGTAATCTAAGATAAGGCTTGCAGCAAAGTCTGATTCAGATCTAATCCCCCGTCCAATCGCTTGTGAAATACCCCGTGTCACTGGCAACATCGTGAGGTATTTAGCCATTCTCCACCCCCATTTTTGCATGTAAAGAGATCTCAATAAGTTGTTGGTTGCGTCAGGTCGAGGAAACGGGAGACCCGCAATAATAATTAATGATAACAAGCTTCGGTTTGTTTTAGAATCGAGAATTTCAATTCCTTCGGATAATTTTCCTCCTAAGACACCAAAAATACATTCATGTCTTTTTTGTTTTAATTCGTCTATAAAAAAAGGTGTTGTGCTTGGGTTCTCAATATAGATTGTTTTTAATGATATGTAAGCGAGTATTTTTTGTTTCAACTCGTGAGAGGTAGTAAAAACTATTGTATGGAAAGGATTGCTGGAGTGTAATCGCTGTATCACAGTAGCCATTGCTTCATATGTTTTGGCATTTCGTTCAGTAAATTTAGAAGTGAAATGACGTTGGTAGAGAATTCCATTAAGACTGAACTGAAAATCTGACGGAATTCTAAGAGTTGCATAGTCTAACCCATAAAGTGCTTGGTACAATGAGAGTGGATTAAATGTTCCAGACATTAAGAGAATACGATTAAAGTGGTCATTAACGAAATTAAATGCCTGGTGAGGATAGGGATTTAACTGAAGTACCTTGTTTTCTTCTGAAACCCAAATATCTCCTCGTGAAGAAAGAAAATCTTTTACTTTTAGGAGATGGGTTTTTTCAACTAATGAGAGTTTATGTTCGTGATCTAAATAGGCATCTAATGAAGCAGCAGACAAGTTTCGTGGTCTTTCGACTCTCCCTTGATGTGATAGAATCAACTCCAGAAGAATATCCATAGTTTTTAATGGAATAATTGCTTGAGCTTTGTTTAAATCGTTTACTGTGATCTCAGATTCGACATCTGCAGTGAAATTATGCCCCTCATCTATGATCGCCATTTGATTCGGAAACGAGCTTTGTGTAATTAGCTGGGAGAACATTTCTTGCAGGTTCTTACTTCGTAGATAAGTATGTGTGGTTACCACAATGTTAGCATATGGTATACAGCGTTTAATAACATGATATGGGCATCCAAAGTCCCTGAAAGCCTCTTTATAAGCCTCTATTGAGATAGAACCATCGTGTGCAGTGATCGGTATTTGTTCGACTATTGCAGGAAAATCTTCTTCGGGGATAGACCTAGTTTGTTCTAGAAATGGACATCTTATTTGCCCACAAACTCCACGATAGAAGTGAGGAATTTCCTCCCTTTTTACGCAGAGGTCTGCTTTTAGAATTAAAGGGACAGCCGTTAAATAGCCATATTTTTGGCTATTGGCGATTTTGTAAATTTCATTGAGAAATACTCGAAAAACCTGGGTTTTAGTTCGTACGAAGATAAATAACTGGTAGTTTTTTGCTTTAACCAAGGGAAGAGCATGAATTAACGCCATTATGGTCTTGCCAAAGCCTACAGGAGCATGGATCATTACTTTGGGATTCTTCTCGACAAATCGAAGAAATTTCGTTTGGTATGCTCGAAGTTCTGGATGTGGGAAGAGCTGTAAAGAAGGGGGAAGATTAGTGTCAATCATAGATCCACTACTTCCTCGTCAACAATTGGGTCATCATCCTCCAAGACTTTGGTTGGTATTCGCGTTATTTACAGGGCTCCTCTATTCATCACTCTTGATGTTTGAATAGCATCATTTAATATGATCTCGAACGCCCTCGCTAGTTATTGCAAATTCGATTTTTCCATCAGGAAGCTCTGGATTTTTTGTCAAAGTGGCAGTACGTTTAGTAGCCTTTCCTTTGCGGATCATCAACCTTGTGGTAACTGTATGACCGACTACGTTGCCTCCTACGGGTTTATTGGGATCACCAAAGAACATCGCGTCAGGCTTCGCAGCGACTTGATTGGTCACAATACCTACACAATTTAATATCTCTGCCTGTTTGGAAATAAATGACAAGTGTTTACCGATTAATTGTTGTCGTTCAGCTAATGTTGCGCGCCCAGCAAACTCAGAGCGAAAATGACTCATGAGAGAATCCACTATTATTAAACCCACATTGGGAACCATTGTTAATGCTTCCTCTGTTAACGCCATTTGGTGTTCACTATTGTAGGCTCTTCCAACAGTGATACGAGCTAATACTTTTTCTGGATCAATTTCTGATGCTTTGGCTATTTGTACAATACGATTAAAACGAAATGTCCCCTCAGTATCTATCCAGATTACATCCAGATCTAAGTATTTAACACAATTTATTGCAAGCTGGTGTGCAATCTGGGTTTTTCCACATCCATTTTCACCAGCAAGTTCAGTGATGCTTCCTGTTTCAAAGCCTCCTCCAAGGAGATCATCAAAAGCTTTTGAGCTCGAAGTCAATTTGACGCGTGTTTTTGCTGCTTCTTCATATGTTGTTGCCTTTTTCAACCCGAGATCAAAACGAGCTCGAGCTTCACGGATCAGGAGCGACGCAGTTTTCTCTGCTATTCCTGATATGTCAGTTAGTTGGGATCGGGTGGCTAATGCGATTGCTTCTTTGCTTCCATACCCAGCGTCTTCTAACCGTTTTCGGGTTGTTGGTCCAATACCAGCAATCGTCTCTAAGAAGGTTTTTTCAGACGCTTTGCTGCTTTTCTTTATTTTTTTCTCTTTTTCCATCTTGACCTGTTCAGGAATTATTTCTTCTTCTTTTGTTTGGACTTTTGCCATGTTTCTTCACTTTCTTCACTTGTTGAGGAAAAGTTCCCTCAATCTGATATTTCAAACAAGATTCCCTACCCGGTTTAAATATTCAAAATCGATAGGATGTTTTCTAGTATAAATAGTGTAGTAGACATCAGGAGTGAGGTTATGTGAATTACTTAGAGGGCACCAGTAATGTTCAGGTTGTCAGGTTTAAAGTCAGTGAGAATGAGAGGAGTGTGGCTTTTAGCCACCATTGGATTCATGATAGTTTTGACTGTTATCACTCCTAGTATGGCTGCTCCAATAGAAACATCAACCACCATTCTTTCAGATGTAGGAGCTGTGCGAGTAGATGAAACCATCCATTTCACTGTGTGGGTATTTGCAGGATTCGATCCTGTACCAACTGGTCCTGTTAGAATCACTGACACTAATACAAGTGAATATATTGATAGTTCAATCTTAGGTGGAAAAATAGAAGTAAATTGGACTGTTTCTGAACCGTTTGTTGAAGGTATTCATGTTTTTGAGGCTTCTTATCAGGGTTTTCAGGATTATTCTTCATCTTCAGGGATGTGTATTGTACACTTCGATAATTTCAGTCTTGGCGATTCCCGGACAACCTCCATCACTCTCCAAACCAACTCCAGTGTGGTATTCAAAAATGCTTCCATCCAATTTACGGTGGAATTAACCATCCATTATCGGTGGTTATTTAGAGGTGGGTACATCTATGTGAGAAATGTTAATTTTAGCGGGACACCAACGATACATACTTACGGTCCACTCCCTAATTACTATCCTGGAACCGACCCTTCTGTGATGACCTATTCTTTTGATTATCAAATCCCTCTCTTTTCACTTGTAGGAACTAACTCCTTCATAGCTGAATATACTGGGAGTCTCGACAGTGACACCCTTCCATGCACCTCTGTACTTACGAATGTCTCAGTGATGAGCACAGGATATTGGTTGGTTCAGAATTTAGATAAGACTGAACTTCAACGTGAGGAAGAGACTTTAGAGCTCAATACTACCGTACTTGGGGATTATCCTGTCGGTCTAAAGTTACGGAGCTATTATTATTTGGATCAACAACCAGTTTTCTTTGACAATCAAACTCTCACCTCTCGTAATGCATCTACCTTCTTTTCGCCTAATAGTTCGGTACCTGTGGGGTTAATTTCAATTACTACGGAACTGATAGATCCCTCAACAGAGTTTCAATATGCAAACTCTACAGAAATAGTTTCAATCGTTGATCGAGCAAGGGTTGAGCATACCGAGAATGCGACGGAGTTTCGTCATAATGAAACGATTAGGTTGGAGGTTTACATAACCGAAGAGGACGTACATACTCATCCTGTCGTGTGTGATGTAGAATTCATTGATGTAACTGATGGAAACCGTTCATTGTTGAATAAAACGACAAATCAGGATGGGTTTGTGGTCATTGAATACCTTATCCCTGACAATTCTACAGTTGGTAGTCACGAGTTCAGTTTACGAACTTATAATTCCAATGTCTTCATCATCGATATTGTTGAAACTTTTCCAATCACGATTAAGGGCCTGACAGATATTGACTTGACTTATGCAAGTGGGGGTGTTGATAGGAATTCTGTGACAATTATCGAAGTGACGGTTCTTTCTGGTGGCACTGCCATTAGTGATGGATTGGTTTCGTTAGAGTTTGCTATCAATGATTCCGTGATCGAAACAAAGGCTTGTGAACCTGGTCTTGAATTAAACTACTTTTTAGAACCAGCTTATCCCCGCGGTGTTATGAATTATCAGGCTCACTTTTTTGGGTCTCCAAATTACGATGAACAGGTTGAACCTTTTGATTTAACTATATTTTCGAACCCTACATTCAATACTACGGGTCAAAATGCCTCCGAAGTCATTAAAGGTCATACGGTACGCATTTGGGGCCAATTAGTTGATGAAATTGGTCAACCAGTGATTTATGAAGAAGTAGAATTAACTGATATCACCCTTGGTATGTTTTTGGGTACCAGTGAGACTGATGATCAAGGTATTTTCTATTATGATTATCTTATTTCAGAAACTACTCAGATTGGAGTTCATTTTGTTGAAATAGCCTACTTAGGTAATATCTTTGAGTTTTATCATCAATCAACTAATTATCCTGTGATAAGTATCACTGTACGGCCCCCGTTATCAGTCATGATTGGATCTGAGGTGGTGGCCAATCATTGGACGATCATAACGTTGGAAGGAGGGCTGAACGATGAGATAACTTTGGAGTGGCAAAAAAGTGGAGAAACAAACTGGATCTTTCTTGACTCAGTAGTTCTTAATTCAACAGGTCAAGGAAATTATAACTGGTCAACTCCTTATTATAAAGGAGACTTCACGATTCGAGCGATTGGTCCTAATAGTTCAAAATATGACTTCTCTTCAATGTATGCTATCCCCATGATTTTAGTTTCTGGGGATGCACTTGGGAATGTAAATGATCTCTATTCTTTTACAGTTAATTGTACGGAACAATATCAGATTTGGATAGGAGGACAACTCTGGCATGACTGGCAGGGAGCGGGTGTGCATCAATATGATTATATTTTTTCAAATCGTGGGATGAACGAAATTGTCATCATAAGTAATGAGACTTATGTCTACTATCAAGAATTTCACTATATTATAGCGGTTTATGAGGAAGTTACAGTTACGATATCAGTTCCACTAGAGGCACCAATGAATGTCACAGTTAATATTGATGGTACTGTGAATGGTGAAGTATCTGGACCAATTCAAGCGGTGGACGCTTTCTTAGTGATTAATGGTACCGAAACACAAGTTGACTCAACCGATGGTGGAGGAAATTTTCATTTTTCAGTAGTATTTGATACTCCTGGTTGTTATAGCCTCCAAGGAAAGACATTGTTAGATGAGGAGGATTTTTACTTCTCTGGATACAGTGAAGAATCTATTATTCAAATAAGCTCAATTCCTCCTAATGTTCTCCTTTTAAGTCCTCAGAATCAAACTTATGGAGCGAATGTTGAGATAGAAATAACTGGAGATGCACAAACTTATTGGTATCGAATTGAGCCAATAGATATGACCAATCAATCATGGAATTCCCTTGTAAACCGCATTTTGATTGAGGGAAACTACACCTGCTACGTTTATGGAGAAAATGAGTACGGCGTGGTTACCTCCTCATACTCAAATTTCGCAGTAGACACAACCCCTCCTTCATTGATCTTAATTAATCCAGAAAACATAACATATACCACCAACGATATTCTGTTGACTTATTCTACAGATGGTTCAGAGGTATTAGTTTTCTTAGATGATGTAAACTTGGGTGCATTGAGTTCGGGGACAAATCTGGTTGTTCTTGAAGGGAATCATAACCTCACAATTTGGACTCAAGACATAGTTAATAATGAAATCACTACAACGGTTATTTTCAGTGTTGACACGGTACCTCCCATATTAGTAATTGATTCACCTTTAGCAGTGATTTATGGTACTGAAATCATCAATGTGACATTATCAGGAAATGCTAACCACTTCTGGTATCATATTGACCCAGTGGACAGTCTGAATCAGACCTGGATTACCAGTATAAACCGAACATTATCTAATGGTACCTATACTCTTCATGCTTATGGTAATGATTCTGTTGGTAATACTTTTCATGTTTCTATTTCATTCACTGTTGATTTGAATATCATTATACCAACAGTGACGATTATTTCTCCTCTCAACCAGACATATTCAGGTAGTATCATGATTTCTCTGAATTCAAGCTGTAATACTACTCTGTTTTATATTCCTGAAATCCATACTTTGAACCAGACTTATACAGAACCAGTTACTCTCAACCTCTCCTCAGGTCAATACTTACTCCATGCCTATGCGTTCAATGAAGCCGATGAAGTATGTTTCAAATCTATTGAATTTTCGGTTATCAACCCTCCCCTTTTTGAATCGATCAGTGTAAAATGGAATTCTCCTTTTTATGAGATTCGTACTCGTGTTGGCTCGGGGTCAATCTCTAAAGACATGATTAATGTTAAAGTTAACGTCAATGGGACTTCCTATAGTTTAGATTATGACAATGACCCTTTGATAAAGAGTTGGACTCTTAGTCTAGCCATTCCTCCGCAAAACACCACTTTTTGGTTTTCTGCTGGGTATTCATGGGATGAGAATTCCTCAGTAGAGGATGACCATCAAATTTATTGGTATGCACCTACAATCATAAATGAAGACTTCTCTCCGCAACGGAATAACTTTACAATAAAAATTCGAATCGATGAACAAAATGAGTCGATAGATACCCAGTCAGTCTTGTTATTTGTGGATAATGGATCAATTAATTTTTCAGACTCAGGAATACTTATCTATGAGTCTCTTTTAGGTAATTATCAAGAATGGTATTTTTCTGTTTCAGATCTTCCCCCTAGTGTGTGGGATTATTACATTCAGGCCACAGATATTTATGGTGCGACACAAATATTCCGTGGAACCTTTAATAATAGCGATTTTCCACCCGATTTTGGAAGCTATTCTTCAAGCTTAATTTCAAAGTACAGTTCGGGAGAATTGTGGCGAATCGAAGTCCCTGTTAGTGATGACTTTAAGGTTGATAGCGTTTTTCTCTCTGTTGATGGAGTTTCAAACTCCGCTATTTCACAAAATGAATCTCACTATATTTTCGAGATTTGGGTAAGTGAGGGGCCACATCATCTCCAATTAGTAGCGCATGATGATATAGATCAAGTAAGTGTATTGCCATTACCCTCTATTAATGTTGTTATTGAGAATTCGTCCACAACTCCTACTAGTACAACTATTACTACGAGTACACTCCCTACCTCAATTTTTATTCCATCTAATATTACAACTCAATCAACCACTAATGAAGGAGGAGGAACAAACGATTTAATTGAGCTAGGGTTTGCAGGAAGTATTTTTATAGGTTTAATTGCCGCAGGTAACTTGGTTAACCGTAAGAGGGTAAAATAATGAAAAACAGTACTCACTATTGTTTCGCTGTTGGTTTATTTAATCTCTTCATTCTGCTTTTCATTAAAGATCAAAGTCTCGCATGGTTTTGCTTTGGGATGTCATTTCCTGTGAGTGGGATTAGTCTGATCCCTAATCTGTTAGATAGCTACAGTGGAGCAAATTTGAAGTATGAAGGCGTTCAGTTAAAGAAACATCGTTCAACCAACCAGTATCGCCATCCATTATCGCACTCTCCATGGACGCTTAGTTATTTTATCCCATTATTCTTTATTACAGAGAGAATCTATGACCCTATTCTTCTGGTCACTGCTGTTGCCCTCACATTGGGATGGTTTTCACATCTTCTCTTAGATGCATTTAATCCTGAGGGAATTCCTTTAGGTCGAAAACCAGTTTTCTCTCCACATCCCGTTAAACATTATTCATGGCAGCAACCTAATGATACTCGCACTCTAAGATTTGCTAGGATTCCCTTTAACGACCCAAGAGCAAACACTGCCTTTTCACGTCTTGGACTTTTTCTTTTGGCAATGAATCTATCAGATTTGTTGCTAAACCATATCCAGGTGATCTTTCAAGTGGTGAATCTATGACTAACAAACCTCAAAGATTTAGATATTCGATATCATTATTCCTTTTATTCGTACTATATCTTTATAGTGGGATAATGACTTCAAATTCTGCTGTAGCTGTTCACAATACTACCCCAGAGATAAATTCTTTTGAAAAATGCGATCTTGGATTACCAGAAGTTCTTACGGATGTAGAATATTCATTCAAACGCAATATAGTTTTATCCAAGACTTGGGATCAACTGGTGCTCAATATGACTATTCAAAATTTTGGTGATCCACTTGACAATGTTTTTCTTAAGGTTAATGTAAATGGTGTTCCTACTCAGGCCACATTCAGTACATTGGAACAAGTAAATTTAGCTAAAGCATTCTGTTATCAATTTGAAGTTCCTCAAACACTTATATTGATCTTAAATCACACAAAACAAACAGAAATCGAACTAGAAATTCTAGTTCTACTAGATCATGCCGTTGCTTGGCGTAACCTTCATGTGAATTGTTCTATTATTAAAGCAGAATTGATAGGTCTTAACTTAGTACAACCATTTGAAAGAGACGAGATACCTATATTCCCTGTAAATCACCTCTATCAGATTCAACCAGCCAAATTCTCCTTTTTAAAGAAGAATCTCTTAGCTTCAGTTATCCTTTTTGTACAAATTCCCCCTGAAATGCGACTCGACTGCATAATCTCGGCAACACTCGAAGGCGTAGGCATTGACCATCTAAAAGTAGATGATCAAACCTTCTATCCTAGTAGAAGCATTAGATCTATTGATTTCAACGTATCTCTTACTGAAATATCTGAAGATCAGGGTTTACCTTTGAAAATATTAGTTGCTCCAGATTACGAGGGGTTGAGCGGATTGACCAACATTTCCCTCTCCCTCGATGTTTCTGGGGAACTAGAATCGATTCCTGATTCTTCAATCAATGATGTATTAGGATTACATCCCGTTCCTGGATGGCTAATGATTCCAATTTTGATAGTTAGTTTATTCGGTGTGCCATATTATCTAGTTTATCAAGAACACTTAACAGATAGAGATAACAACATTCTTGATCCTAAGAAACAAACTAAATTATGAATATGTGAGCGGTAATGGTTAGATCCTCTACTCGATACAAAAATCAATAGTCTTTGAATCTTTAATTCCTAATCGTGACAGATTACCTTGAATTCACATTTTTCGCACGGAGGCGAGTTTGGTGGATCAAAGTTTTGTTCGCTTATTCTTGACTCAAAATTCTCAAGAAAATCATCCAGCTCTTCGAAATCTGATGATGTAAAATGGCGAAATGTAAGATCCATTGATCTGTAATTAACAAAGAGGAAATTTTTTGCTTTTATCCCCATGGTAGCTAAAATTCGAGCATAAATACAAGCTTGGAAGATGAATAGATTTCTTGTATGTTGGAACTCTTCTCGGAATGTCTGGATAAGAATCAAACATGTTTGGTCAGGATGAAGAAAAACAGCAGAGGGTCGCCCATGTAGATTTAGGTTAGGAGCACTAATGAGTTGATTTACCATAACAGGTAGAAAATATGCAAGCAGTCTGTCAGCTGTGAGTTTTGTCCATAAGTGTTGAACTAGCCATGATAACAGAGTGAAAACTTTTTCATCAAGTTCACGATAAGCCTTCTCTTCATTTCTCGTGTATGCATCCAGATATGTAAAGAATTTTGTATTCAAAAGATAAATAATATCAGATCGTGCCCTTGGAAGGGTTATTTCATCCCACTGAGTCGTTAAAGAAGAAAAAATGCCGGATGTGAAGTTATCTATCCTTTCCTGAGCAAGAACATTTCGTTTTGAATCGGGTGTGGGAGATAAACTCAAGTAATACACTTTATGGAATCGAAAAGCACGTGGACATGATATAAATTCTTTTATTAGAGAGGGAGAAAGACTCACAGAGAGTAACTCACCTAAATAGGAATTGGACACTCTATTTGCTCTATTCGGTGGTGAAAAGAGCGCAAGAGCCCTCGTGAGAGAAGATACATGATTTTCTGTAATCTGTCTTCTGGAGTCGAAGCTAGAGCACTTGAAACACTTGGACTTCCAGAAGGGGTGAGTAATCTGATTCCAAGGCCGAGTAATTGTCCTGTGGTAGAGTTAGTGTAGATGACAAAATAAATGCGAAAATCAACAGAGAAAAAGATTTTTTCACCTATTCGACTCTCTAGCTCTCTAATAAATCTATGAGTTTGTATAGGAATCACATTTTCGAAATATTTGATTCGCTCTTTCCACTCTTCACCAAAGATCATGAATTCCTCGTAGTGATAGTTTTTAAAATCGTTTGACACAATTGTATCATATTTTCCGCAGGTTAACCAGAAGAATAGATTTTCATATTGAATAGATTCGGGATCCTGTACAAAATTCGTCAACATGATATCTTCATCTCTCACTAATAGATACTTAGCTCATCTTTTATACTAGAAAATGGGATTCATTTCATCTATAGCATTCAATCGTGTCAGACTACTTAGTGAGCGGTACTAGTGTGACCGATATTTTATGTTTGGGAACATCCTGTTCTCTAGTTACAAAGAAATCCTAATTAAGGCTAGAAATCCGTGAAATTCCCGAAAAATTAAGTATAGTCTCCTACCAAGAAATCTTTTCAGTGAAATAGTACCTGAATCCTCAATAGAATAATCAGTTAGCCATAAAAAGAATTAGAAATTATTAACTCTTCCTGATCATTCTGCAAAATCAACTGGCAATCAGCATCATTTTTCACGATATTTTTCCAATGTTTTGATTCTATTGAAGTTTTTAAGACTTCTAGAGCTTCTTCTTTGAGGTCTTGTTCGTTTAAAAGGATACTTTTAAGGAAAAAATACCGTTCCATTAGCTTACCAAGTTTCTCTGGTGAGTAATTCATAACTTTCTCTATCGTCGAATACAGTGCTACTCTCGCGTCTCTTTTGCTCCATTTCCACTTAGGATGTTCTGTTGGTTCCACGTTCGCAAATGGAATAACTGATATGCTGTTTGGTTTAAATTCTAAAGAATCACTAACCGTAATCGACCCCCCATGAAACCAAATACGGTTTTCTGAAAAGCGAGAGTTATCTGATAGAATGATCTGAAGCGGTACCTTGTCTACTTGCGGTGGCATGGATGTTATTCTGATTTTTACAAAATATGACCCTTTTTTTTTCTGTTTAATTACAAATTCATAATGAAATTCTGGTTTTGGGGAGTCTAGTAGCCACAGGTCAAAAAATGAACGTACTTGTAAACAATATTCATGGAGCCAACTATCTCCAATGCTTCCAGCTTGAAGAGCATGCTCAAACCATAATTGCCGTGGTTCGTGAAGGTTGGAGAAAGTTTTCCATAAACCCTTTTGTGGTTCCTCACGAGTCGCAATGAGAAAACTCGGACATGATCTCAGGGTTTCTACCGCGCCTTTACTTTGCCATCTAGTTCGCCAGATAAAAGGAAATAATAAAAGAATTGATATGAACCTTGTTAGGACTTTTTCGTGGAACAACAGTGGTAGCTCATTCCAAAGTGTTACTGGTCCATCTTCTAAGACAACTCCCTTGATTGGTTGATTCTTTATAAGCTGACAAGCTAAAACTGTCCCTGATCCACTACTCCAAATCCCAATATTCCTTCTATCAACCTCTGACCGTGTTGTAAAATAGTCGTAAGCCTCGTTAATTATTTTTTGACAGTGTTTTGGACTTGTATTCCTCTTAAAAACTAGTTCAGACGTCTCATCCAAACTCCAATGATAAATTGGAAGCAATACATTATATCCTGCGGTGTGTATAATGCTGGCCATCTTTAGACTGTTTTCGAGATCACTTTTTTTATACCAATTCGGTATTAACAGAATACCCGCCTTCGAAGCTCCTTCGCTCGGTAAAAATAGAGCATGAATTGCCTTTTTTTTCATTGGAATCTCTACAAATTCAGCAGCTATCCCGAAATCAGAAGGAGTCTTGATAGTATAATCATTATTTGTAATTTCCCACGCAATTAACCAAAATATCATGCGTGGAATGATCTCCATATAACGAAGCAAGAGAATAGCAACAATAGCGAAAACAATAGTTACTAATATCAATTCTTCAGCCATGCCTCTCTTTCACTTCCAGAAAACTGCTTTCATTGTTGTTCAACTATTTTTCGGGATTAATTTTTTTTCCTTCTTTTTTATTTTATAGGGTTGGTATTGTTTTCTTTATATACAATTTGAATAAGGATTAGTGAGGAGATGCTTCATTTACGATGAAGAAGTTTTAAGTTTAGTGATGAGTTTCTTTTCAACACCTTTCATGGCTTTAGTAAAAGTAGCCAGGAATTCAAAGTGTTCAGCAAGTTTATTGTTCAATCCATGAATAAGATGACCATATTTTGAATGAAATTCTTCAATGAGCTTTAGTTTATACTTTTTCTGATTGAAGGGGCTTTCATGCTTTAGTTGCCACTCTCGCTGCATTGCTTTTTTTCGGGTAGGGTACTGTTCTAAATAAACGAGCTCTATAGGTTGTTTTCGGGTCAAACGGGCCCCTTTAGTTTGTGCTAGTCCACTATGTTGTGCTATTCGGGACACCAAGTGATGGGTATATCCAGTATAGATTTTCCGGTTAGTTCCATGGGATCGGTTTCCAACAAAAAGCATATAGACCCAAAAAGGCAAAAATCTCACCGAGATCATCAAGTATATATCAAATAACTACTATTGAATAAAAACTCCTCTCAATTACTCCTAAAAATCCTAGTAAGTATCTTAAAGATCTCGTCTCAGGCAACATCATAGGAGATTATCCATGCAAACAACTAATGATTCTCCCTCTCGTGATCGTTTTTTCTTATTTTATCTCTCCAAAAGATCATTATTTTTGTTTCTCTTTATCTCCACTATTCATTTGTTGATCCTCACTATTTATTATGGTGGTTTGGACTGGCTTCTATTCTGGCGAGCTAGTGTTGAGATCACAAATGGAATCTCTTATTACGATCAGAATCCACGTTATCTCGTAGAATATCAAGCCGTTCATTCCATTCCTTTTCACTTTCCACTATTCTTCTACATTCTCGCCTTAATTATCACAATTTTTGGGACAGTGGAATTCTTTGGACGAATCTTTCTATGGATCTGTACTAATTTGCTAATTCTTGCTATTTTTCTCATTGTTGATCCTAAAACAGATCGCGAATTTCAATTAACATCTATTCTTTTCTTTGTCAATCCGATTCTTGGTGGGATAAACTTCTTAGGATTATTTGATCAGTTTGCGTGTCTTTTGATGGTTACAGGGATATTATTATTACTTCATGAACATCCTACTATGGCAGGAATTGCGCTTGGATTAGGGGTAATGACGAAATTTTTTCCTATTTTTGCAGTGGTGACAGGATCCATTTATTTGCTTAAAAAGAAGAAAATTATTCAGTTACTTCAACTTCTACTAAGTTCCTCCCTTGTTTCCTTAAGTATTTTTATGTATTTTTTTCTCCAATCAGGGTCGAGGTTTTTAAATCACACTTTTGGATATCATTTCAGAGTCATACCTAATGAAATAACATTTAATCTCTCGATTTGGACTTTTATTCTTCCAAAAGACTTACCAACTGATAAATTCTTCCCCATACAGTTATTTATCTTCTTAGCTTCCCTCATTTATATTATTTTTTTTTGCAACATGGAAAATGAATCACATGAACTTTTGTTGAGCACATCATTAATTATATCTATTTTCATTATTATATTACGGAGGGTTCATGGACATTATGGATTTTGGATTATAGTATTATTAATTCCAAATATTATCATCTTTTATAGAGAAAAAAACTTGAAGAGTTTTTTCGCTGGAATCTTTTTAATCATCACATTTTATGTTGCAGTTTTTATCAGTTATATTACTCCATTTATAAATCTATTAGTTTATGAAGCTCATTTTGTAGGAGCAATTATAATATGCCTTGTGTTTGTATGTCAATTCATTTTTATTCATATGAACACAAAAAGAAAAGCTTTAGAACAATGAGAACTCTCAATGGTAGAAGTTTCAACGTCAATTGGTTATCCTGAAAATAAAGAACCAAAATTGCAGGAGCAACTACTCTTTGAGGAAAAATCATGAAGTCCTAGGACAATTATTTTCAAAAAACTAGTAAATATCTTAAATATCTCATCCTTCTTGGAGTAGTAGATAGTTATGACCTCATTAGAAGAAGAACCAGATACAACAGAGTCTTCGTCTTTGTTTCTTCGAGTTCTGCCATATTTAGAAAAAATTTGGGCAGTCATGGTTCAGTTCCGCTTTATAATTGTCATTGGCTTGCTTGCATTTTGGGTGAAAGTCGGATACACTCATTCAATTGACATGTCAAAATTAATAAATCGGAGATACGCATTTTCTTTTACTGATTTAGGTATTTTCCATAAATTCTTTCCTGTATGACCAATCAATGTAACACTAATATCCATTTCAACATTTAATTTTTGAAAAACCATTCGTCACGGGGATGGTTATACCATTCAAATTGGTCAAAATTCACAGATTGATAATCTCCCAAGTATAGTTTCTGTGTTCTTACATTTGGTTTAATATTACTTAAAAAAAATATTTTTGGATTCAGGAGGTTTTTGCACCCCGCAACCACATGATTATTGGTAATTATCACCACGAACTTTCTAAAATGGTATAAGTATCCACTACCTATTCGTCTTATTCCATCAGGTGTTTCATTACCAAAACTTACTATCGATTGTAACACATCTTGTATTTTTAATACCATTCCATCACGTCCCTGCATGTTTCACATATAAAAGTTCATCAAAATTTCTCCTTTACTTATTCCTTTTTCTGTACACCAGTAAGACTACTAACCCAAAAAGTAATACGTTGATAATTATGAAGAAGTAAGTTAATTCAGAACCCGAGTCATTCACACCTCCATTAGATGTTTCTTGTGAAATTATAACTGTTCCTGCGTCTGATCCATTCACTGCATCATATGGCCAGTAGCGGAAATCATCATGCATGTAAAACGCATTAGTAAAACTGAAATTGGCCTCTAAAACTTCGATGAATACCTTTGCAAAGTGGCCATCAACACAACTACAATAGGTAATAACTTCTGATTTCCCGTAATTTTGAATGCTAGTTGCGGTCTGTTCGTCAACTCCTTCGGAAAGGGGAAAGTTTATCGCAGTGGGTATGTGTCCAGCAATATAACTAGTATTGTCTCTGACATCTATCAGAAGTGGTTGGTTAGACGAGTGTATTTTCGACCAAACTTCTTCAGCGCTATAAGACGAAGCTGCGGATGCTGGTGTAAAGGTGACCAATAATGATAGCACACATAGGACTAAGATAACTCGTTTCAAAGGTCCTTCCTCCGTTTTGGTCTGAATGTATCTTCCTTTGTATCAGGGAGTCTTTTTTCAACAGCCTCAGATAGATCTGAAATATGTTTTTTATGAGAATGGATCTTATCCTCTGGGATTCTCTCAATAATTTTCATCCTCCGTCGTCTTCTAAGGAATAAAAACAACCCGACCATTACTGCTCCTAAAATAGGGGGAGTAAAAAAGGTGACGTAAGGAGAAAATGTTTCAATAAGTTGATCTAACCAAGTTGAATTGGTTGCACCTGTGTCTGTCGTATTAGGTGGAGTAGATGATGAGGGACTAGAACTTGCAGAGGTAGAAAGTAAACCAGATATTTGAATGGAGATGTTATCCTCATCAATAGAAACACCATTACTAATTCGTACTTGAATGAGATTGTCACCGTTCTTGAACGAAGAAATATCATTAATTGTGAATAACCATTCATTCCCAGTGGTTTTATTTGCCAGTAACCAATAAGAACTGTTATCTTCCCGATCTTTTACATACCAATACGACCCATAAAGAACCGTAATTGAAGAGGTATTAGAAGTAGCAAGGTAATTTCCATATACAGTCAAAGTCTGTGAGTGACTAAAGTCGATCCTCATCTTATTGGAGGGGGAAATGATAGTGACATGTAAATCCAAGAGAGAAAAAACTAGTGAGTAAGAATAGGTGGTTACTCCATCGAAAATCAGGACTTCAAGAGCTGAATCTAGGCCTGATTTACCGATTAACCTACTTGCGACTGCGCACGAGAATGTTGATTCGTATTGCCAAAGATCATTCCTAGTAGTGTTGACCTCTGCAAAGTCATGTAGATATTGGCCTGAAAGGGTAATGTTGGGATGTTCGTAGGAGACTAAATCCCCACTAAAATGAATTGTATCCCCGTAATCAATAGCTGTGTTATTGACAGTGTGAAAATTCACGACGGGAAGGAAGTAATCTGGAATATTAGTCATATCTTGAAGTATTGAGTCGATTTGTAAATAGGCCTGACGAATTAAATTCAGGGATTGATTGTAATCATGAACCATGAATTGAGTAAGAGAGCTATCGAGGACATTAGAGACATTGACTAATATCTTTGAAACATTAGATGGAAAACCATTTTTAGGGAATGATTTCGCGGTTAGAGTAGTATTGATATTATGAAAAGTGGAAATTGTTTTATTGAACAAATACCGATAATTCCCCCGAAATAAACAGTCTTCATCGGTCTGACCAAAATCATAGACTGAGTGATAGTAAGATAAGGGGGTATCACAAATGTCCCAAGTCCAGATCTGGTAGAGACTACCGCCATATCGAAAATCATGGGGATGACGAAGAGAGATTGCGTGTGCTAATTCATGAATGACGGTCTGCGTGTACCCCTCGTGACTACTTGCAACTTTCGCAGGAGTGATGGTGACAACTGAGCCAAGGGGTCTTCCAGATCCAAGATAACCATTCATAGGAAGGGGTTTTACTTTCCACTTAATCACAAACTGTTGATAGTATGAATAACCCAAATGATTTAGAAACCACCTTGACTAATGTGTGATGTTTGGGGAATCAATGGAATGTAATATCACTAATCAAGATTGACTTGATTAGCAAATAACTTAAAAGTATCTTTCTTTTCGGGAGGACAGATGGTTATGACGTCTGAAGTAGAAAATACAGATGATAATGAATCTTTTTTTAGAGTTCTCTTGGTTAAGTTCCTCTACGTTCTATATCATCTCCGATTCGTGGTGATTATTGGACTACTCGCCTTCTGGGTCAAGGTTGCGTTCCTACACTCAGTAGATATGTGGGACGAAGGATGGTTCGTGGCTATTGCGAGTCGCATGGCGGAAGGATTATCAGATCCGTTTCTACCTCTCTATTACACTGGGAACAATAATACCTTACAATTCTTCGATAAACCGCCAGTTGCTTTTTGGGGAGGAGCTATCCTGATGATTATCTTTGGTAATAGTACCTTTGCCGCCAAGGGGATTGTTATTTTGGGTGGAACTGGTTTAGCATTGGTAATTTATTTCCTCTACAGCCATCAGTCAGAAAATAGAAGTGCTGCAGTTATAGGAGGATTACTGGTTGCTCTTGGTCATTTCTTAACCTTCTACTCCAGGACGGCCTATATTGACCCATTTGTAGTCTTTATGTCAGTTTTAGTAATGTTATTAGCCATTCGTGCGATTGACGCGATCTTTGTTGAGAATAATCCAAAAAAGGGTTATGTGCTAATACTGATTGTTGCCATAGTAAATATCTTGAATATTCTAACGAAAGCTTGGCAGGGCATTCTTACATTTCCTGCAATTGCTATATACTTGGTATTTCGTTATATTGAACGTCATGTTAATCTTGACGACTTACGTGGGATCTGGGGATCCTGGGGAAAATCCAAAGATTTAGAACCGCACTTTTTCTTCGAAATACCCCAATTCAAAACTAGGATTTCCTATCCATTTATTTTTCCTATCGTCACTGTGGTCTGCACTTTCATGGGGGCCGTCATAATTAGTGGGTTATTCGTTAGCAGCCTGATTCTATCTATTATAGCTGCCATTGGATTCTACTTAGTTTTTTTAAGAATAATAGTTATCAAGAAAGAAAGGCTAGAGATTCCTGGATTAATTTCTGGAATTGTAGGAGGATTGATGTCAGGTTTTTCTGGAGGATTGGTTGTAAAAATCTTCTTCAGTCGGCTAGCAGATTCTTTCATTGCGATTGCACAAGCTTTTGGGGCAAATGATGTTTTTTCTGGTGGATTTTTTTTGGGAATACTTTCATCTACTGAGGAAGTTCTCTCCAATGCGAACCTAGCATTAATTGGGTTAGAATTAATCGCAGTGATATTCGGAGCTATTATCACATTTGGTGTGGTTTTTTTCATCTCAGGTTTTCTTTTGGATCTGTTTTCAAATGAAAAAAGTTTCCTAAGAGTGACGATTGAAGGTTTGGATTTGATTCCAATAGCCCTTTTAGGGGCTTGGTTTGTTTTTTGGTTTGCAGGGATTCTTCTCCTAGGATTAATCTTTGAACGTGATGCTCTTTCTATTACTGTTTTTGGTGTGGCTATCTCGCTATTATTAATCCCACTCGTGTCCATTTATCCTAAAATTAAAAATCGTTTTACAGACTATTTCAAGCTTGGAACTCGATTAAGGTCTGCAGATGAAATATCTATCTTCGAAGCTCATTTACAATTCTTATGTATCGCTATAATTTTAATAATAATCAGTTTTTTTCCTTTTGTTGCTTGGGTTCAATTCCTAGATACTAATATCGGAAATGGTACGTTCCCTTGGAGTATTCGTGTTCCAGGAGAATTATACTCAGATCCACAAAGGCCCAACCCTGTTACTTATTCCTTCCTTTTCTTTGAATATTATATTAGTTGGCGATACACTCATGCGACAAAGTATGACTTAGCTAGCAGCATTGGAAGCGCGGTTAATGATTATGCCTTACTTGTTATGTTACCTTTTTTTGTTGTAGGGATTGCTGCCTTCTTTTTCTCCGAGAAACGTAACCCTGCTCTCGGTTCTGCACTTTTAGCTTGGTTGGTCACAGTTCCGTTTGTGTTTTTCCCAGCACAATTTCAGCTAAATTATTACTATATTCCATTAGCAATTCCGTTTTATGCGATTGCTGCCAAAGGTATCGAGTTTGTGTATTCCTATGAAAAGTTTCGAATCACCGTGGCTGATAATGTAGAACGGCTATTAGGAGGAGCCTATTTCTATCTAGATATTGGTCTTACATTGGTTATCTTACCATTGTTATCATTTGGAACTTCACTATTAAATCTCGTAAGTGGAAGCACTGATCTTAATGGTTTTACTACTCAATTAGATATTTTTGCAATGTATCTTTTTGTGGCTGCCATTTATTTAATTCCATTCACTTTTTTAGCATTTCGAGTTCTCAAGACATTTCCAGGGATTATTGCAACGGGTTTTGCTTACAAATTCTTCCTCACTTCTTGGATACATGATACTGGCTTCAATAAGCTGTATAGCGTCATTTTTCACAATTTAGTAGATACCATTATTTCATTGGATTTTCGGTGGATTCAGGATATCGTTGAATTAGGAGCGCCATTGGTCACATTAGTTGGGATTATATTACTAATTTTTGGATTATATTGGCTGAAGCCGAAAATTAAGCCCCAAGCATTCATTATTTTAACGTTAACTCTGTCTGGTATGTTAATAAATGTATCAGTACTTGCTCATGTAAATCAAATCTTTGATCTCCGATGTCAAGAGGTAGGGATTTATGTTAAGAACCACGGCGGGGCTTATAACTATAGCACATGGGTTGTATCTGAAGCAGGAATGCAATTTGCCATGCGGTACTATATTGGATATGAAGTAGTAGATGACGGTAATTCCCCCTTTTCTATCAATTCCACTTTTGGAATGGAAACCTATTATCAAACTCATCCTAATATCAAATTTTGGATGGTCATTAATAATAGTGAACATTGGCATGTCCCTCCTTTAGCGATCAACTATTCAGCGGCATATCAGTGGCTAACAACCAACGAACATCTCGTATGTGTTGACGATGTTGTTGGATTGACGCCTTGGTATAAAATGCACCTTTTTGTAAATCGTACATGGATAGCAAAACAACCTGAAGGTTATAATGATTGGACAAAATTAGAGGGATAGATTGGAACAATAAAATAAATGAAATGAGTTTATACATCGAAATCTTGAAAATTATGGTTTAAATTGAACCTCTATCAGGTGAAAAAATATGCCTAATAAGATTACTGCAAAACATATCTTAGTGGATAAGCAATCAATGGCTGAAGAGATTATTGAACAGTTAAATACTGGATCAAAGTTTGAAGACTTAGCTAAGAAGCATTCCAACTGTCCTAGTCGCAAAAAAGGAGGTAGTTTGGGAGAATTTGGTCGGGGAAAAATGGTGAAAGAGTTTGAGAAGGCAGCTTTTGCTTTACAGAAGGGTCAAGTGACTCAGGTACCTGTTAAAACACAGTTTGGGTATCATATTATAAAGCGGGTGAGGTAGTCAAGAGATAGATTTTTTTGGTAAAAACTTCGAGGATTTGAAATTAAACTCGGTGTTTCTATACAAATCTTTTTATCATTAGCTATTAAGTACTTTTAATGAGAAGTAATGGTACTTGATTCTGAGATTAGTCTTGCACTTCATCGTATAGAAAATGCTCTTCAGCACGTCATGGAATTAAGTGACTTCCGGAACTATATGTTGGCTAAATCATATCTCGAGGAGGGACAAATTCACACAGCTATGCAATTTCTCAAGAGAATAGAACATAGCGGTCATACTAATGCTAATCGGGTAATCACTCAAAGTTTATTCATACGAGCTCTAATTTTGGTTCATGATCTTCAGTTTACTGAAGGTATGAATTTGTTGATTAGGATTCGAAATCTGGGGTTTGAGAAAGATGAACAATTAGTGAAGGATTTAAATTCTGTCATTCGTGATATCAAAATTCAGCAACAAGCCAGTGTTTTCTATGATACCACAGAAGGCAGGAAGGAGATAGAGACCTTCCGAGAGTCCACTGTCTCCCATTTACAACATTACTTATCCACTGCTAAGGAATTAGTTCGAAAATAATTGTGCAACCAGGTTATAGCATTCAGAATTGAGATAGAAATTCTAAAATCAGAGACCCAATAGTATCTGAAAGCTCTTCTTCTTCTCCACTTGCGTCAATCCACTGAACTACTCCTCCAATATCCAACTTTGCTAGCTTTCTGTAATTAGTTCTTACTTTTTCCTGATAATCTGCGTATTCAAGTTGATCTTCGTTTTGTTTTTTGTCACGATCCTTAATACGAGCTTGACCAAGAGGGACGCTTACATCCAATATGAGCCATAGATCAGGAATATGTGCGAAGGCGTTTTTTTGAAGGACCTCTTCTGGACTAAAAGTATTGAGGGCCCCCTGATAAGCAGCATTCGACAAATAATACCGATCTACCAAAACCACGTGTTTTTTTTTCAACGCAGGAAGGATATTTTGAGTAAGATCCCATTTCCGATCTTTGACGTACCATTCTAGTTCTGTTTCAGGGGTGACCTCCTCACGATGTTTCTTAACTTTTTCTTGTATTAGTCGTCCCCATTTCGAAGAATGATTAGGTTCATGAGTGACTGTTACAGGATAGGTTTGCTCTTGTAGAAAACGAGCAACTCTTTGGATTTGTGTAGTTTTTCCTGATCCATCTATGCCCTCAAATGCTATGAGGACACCGCGAGAAAGTTTTTTCACGGAAAATCGTCTCAATCAATGCTTAGATATGCGGATTCTTCCTCCTATTAAAAAAATTTTTTGCTGTAAGCGGGTTGTCAGTGTTATCAACATGTTAAGTAAAGAATACTAAGTATTAGTAGCAAACTGAATTTTTGACATACTTTCTCAATAATAGTTCCACTTCCTTTTCAGATTTTAGGAGGTAATAAGAATCTAAATGTAAATTATAATGATGAGTTTAATGCCTCATGATCTTTCTAATCCCAATCGACTTGATGTAATCATCAAATACTTGAATTTCCACGGGCCGTTATTTATTCGTATTCGTTCTGATATTGAATCGGATGATAGAAAAGGCGTGTCAGTCATGGAAGTGAGGGTTAACCATTGAGATCTACCTAATACTCCCGGTATTCCTTGGGTATCACACTTCTATAAATATTGGTTGATAGCAGTTAGGTATTTGTGAGGATATCAATGCAACAAGAACACCTATCACATGAACAGCTAAGGGTTACACTTGAGTACTTGAACTACAACGGTCCTTTATTTTCACTACTGCCACCTGATCTCGAAATGGAAAATATCAAGGGGATTTCACAAACAGTTGCATCCGCTGCCTTCTAGGATTCCTCCTCTATAAGAGCATTGAACACCAGAATACCACAAGAATCAATTTTTCTGATTCCTCACAAAATCTCTTTTTTTCTCAAAAGATTTCCTCTTCCATTAAAAAATTGCAGAAACTATCTTTCCTATAAAATCGGCCTTCTCATCACCAGGGAGGATTATAAAGGTGGTGTCTCTTTGGTTTATTATCCAGGATCGTCTCAATTTGTTGAAGAATATCAGATTCAAGTTTAATACCTGATGCGTTAACATTCGATTCGACATGAGCTTGTTTGGTTGCGCCTGTAATAGCACAACTGATTTCCTCCTGATGCAGGATCCATGCAAGGCTTAATTGTCCCACTGTTATTTCCAGAGAATCAGCAATAATTTGGAGTTGTTTAACTTTTTCGATATTTTTTGGTGTGAGTTCTCGTTTCAACCACTTTGTTGTTGCGCCACGACTTCCTTCTGGAATATTTTCGTTATATTTTCCCGTTAATATTCCTTGAGCTAAAGGAGACCAACATACTATTCCCATTCCGTTTCTTTTGCATGTTTCAATAACATCTAATTCGATAAACCTATCTAACATGTTGTACCGTGGTTGTTCGACAAGAGGGGGGTGTAATCCAAGGTTTTTTGCGATCCCAATAGCTCTTTCTAATTGGACTGCTGACCAGACAGAAGTCCCCCAATAATGTACATATCCTTGTTCTACCAGTTCAGACATCGCTCTAATCGTTTCTTCAAGAGGGGTGTAAGGGTCAAAGCGATGAGCAAAATAAATGTCTAAATAGTCAGTTTGGAGCCTGTCCAAGGAATTTTCTATTGATTCTCTGATATGTTTTCTACTTAAGCCTTTGTCATTAATATTATTACTCATCGGCCAAAAAACTTTGCTACTGATTACTAAATCTTGTCTGTTATAATTTTCCTCTTTTAATATCTCTCCAACTACAATTTCTGCTTTCCCACGAGCATAAACATCAGCAATATCAATAAAATTTATCCCTAATTCGACCGCCTTGGTGATACATAATTTACTTCGATCATTTTCTACTGATCCACCATACGTAAGCCAGGCACCAAGAGAAATTTCACTGATTTTAAGTCCAGTTTTTCCTACATTTCGATATTCCATGGTTACAAATCCATCTCCTATTACAAGTTAAATTTGAGTAGTATTAAGTTGGAGATCTTACTGATCGATCAATAAGATTAATTTAATCTGATAATTATATATTCTTTTCTTAGGATAGCGTATTCTGTTTCTTTTGAACTTGGTAAAAAATGATTTACTCAATTTACTATCCTTACCTATTTTGTTAGGAGTCTATTGACTAATTGTGCCTCAAAATCTAACCATCTCAATTAAGGGGAGGCCAAAACTTAACTTTTAAAAAGAAGATTAATGTTCAATCAAATCTGATTAACGATTCACAAGAGGTTATTTTTTGAAATATATCGCGTTTATTGAGATTCCAAAAGCCAATATGGATGAATACCTAGAAATTTGGAAAAACAGCGTGCCTGAAGGCATAAAAATCATCCTCCCGCCTCAAGTCCTTGGTATAACAGAATATAATTTCTCAGGATTGGTTATTTTTGAACCAAAGGGTCTAAATAATTTATTTTATTTCCTGGAAGAATATAAATCAGCTGGATTCAAGATCTCGCTTTCACCTATTTGGGAAAACACAAAAATCACTAAAAAGCTTGAAGAATACAGGGAGGGGAAACGAAGAGCAGAGGAAGAATGGGAGACAAACTCTTTCGAAAAGTTGGATATTGGATGCACAAGTTCACTAGAAATAGTGCCATTGATTGATTGGAAAACTGACCAAGAAGATATGGAGGTGGAACCTGGAGTATCATATCTTGTTAAAACCGATGAGATGATTCTTTTATTTGATGTAGGTCTGAACAGGGAGGGAAAACACCCTTCTTCGCTTCTCAATAACATGGAACAATTGGGAGTGTCACTCAAGGATATTGACGCGATAGTTATTTCCCATAATCATGGAGATCATGTAGGTGGAGGTGAATGGACGAAAAATAAGACTTTCTCATTAACTAAAACCCAACTTGACTTGGGTCAAATCAAAGTTTATACACCAGTACCTATGACTTATCCAGGGCTTGAACCACACTATAGTTATGATCCTACCTCGATTGGAAAAGGGATTACAACTATTGGAGTGATATCTAATCAACTTTTTCTCGGTGGTCGGACCCCAGAACAAGCTTTAGCGGTCAATGTCGAGAATAAGGGCATAGTGTTGATCATTGGTTGTGGTCATCAAACAATACCCAAGCTCCTTCATCGGACAGAGGTTCTATTCAGTGAACCACTTTATGGATTAGTGGGTGGTCTTCACTTACCTGTTGAAGGTGGGCCTATCGATCTTTTTGGATTTCACCCTCACCAAGTTTTTGGGACTGGTAAAGAGCCCTGGAATCCGATTAATAAAATGGAGTTGCAGGAGAACATAACATTATTACAACAATATAATCTACAATTAATTGCTCTCTCTCCCCATGACAGTTCTGAAACAAGTATGAAGATACTACGAAAAAATTTTCCTACCACTTTTAGGGAGATAAAGATTGGTGACCCCATTCGGATTTCATCTGGTCAATAAAGATGAACAAAATTAAATGATATAATTCATCGTTGTGTGTTCATTGTTGTGTTTTTTGTTTGGAGTCTATTGATTAATTGGTAACAGAAAAAATTAGAATAAAATACCAAACGTAGTCTATTAATAGATTCTATTGAATCTAAGATTTTTATTTGAGGAGAATGCAACTCATGACCAATAAGGGCACTGAAAACAGCTCTATTCCAAAAACTTACGAATTTCAGGCTGAAATACAGAAAGTACTGGATATTTTAATCAATCGGCTATATAAGAATCGGGAAATTTTCTTACGTGAACTGATTTCAAATTCCGCTGATGCATTAAATCGGGTACGAATTACCTTATTAGAAAAATCAACAGGGGTTTTAGATCCTGATGCAGAACTTGAGATCAATGTCTCATTTGATGAGGAAGAAAAGAAAATTACTGTTTCCGATAACGGACTAGGTATGACTCATGATGAGATTATCACAAATCTTGGGACAATAGCTCAAAGTGGAACCCTGGAATTTTTGAATCAACTAAAGGATTCGTCAGATGTCGCAAATTTGATTGGCCAGTTCGGAGTGGGTTTTTACAGTTCTTTTATTGTTTCTTCCGAGGTTGTTGTCAAATCTCGTTCATATATCAGTGAATCAAAAGGAGTTGAATGGCGTTCTGAGGGAGCAGGTCAATTCTCTGTTTCTTACATTGATAAACCAACCCGAGGAACAGATGTCATTCTGCATTTGAAGGAAGACGCCAAGGAGTTTG
>JAEOTY010000188.1 GCA_016839625.1 Candidatus Hodarchaeota archaeon | reverse complement strand
TGGATCTGCAGCAATCATTAAAGGAAGCTAAAACCCTTATTGTAGAGAAAAAAGCCGAACAGGCTTCAGAACTTCTCAATAATGCTTTTAATTTTCTTCAATCACAACCTCCTGATGCACTTGATCAAGGAGAAAAACTGTTATTAGAAGGTGAGATCCAGGAGAGTCTGGGTGATACGAAAATACTCCAACAGAAAGATCAGGAGGCACTAAGCCATTTGTTAATGGCAATGACTCAATTACAAACCTTGGAATCGTTATCGGAAATTCCACCTCATGAAAATCTCTTTCGTGTTTACCGAAAACTATCAGGAGCCTTTAACCGTTTAGGACAGCAATTTGAAAGCGAAAAGTACTTGCGAAATGCTGGAGAAATTAAATCTTCTATTCTGAAAAGGGAGTTGTACAAACGACTTAAAGAAAATGGATACAAAGTGAAAGAAAATGTCCGAGCTATTGAGACAGAAGCGAGTCCAGTCGACATAATGGCAGAAAAAGGAGGATTCTTCAAAAAAACGCGATTAGCGATTTGGTTTGCGATGGATGAAGCCGAACTCGATACAATTTCTTTTCTTACTAAGGGATACGCAAACTACGCAAAAAGTCGATATATTCTAATGTTAATGGGACAAACAACGATCCCCAGCCTGTTGGGAGCTAATATCATCTCTTCCATTGATGAAATCAAAATGTAGAGGCAATTTTATTATTCTTCACTCCCCTTTTTTTCTTCTTATTGGGATGAACTAACATCAAGGGAGGTGTCTATGTGGTCTCACAGACACAAGGACGACAATATGGTGAATCTATTGGTTTAAAAAAGGGAGGAAATATGATGAGTTATTTTGCCTGTTGAGCTTCAACGTAATCCAGATAGACGCTTCCAAGCATATCGAATGCTGCTGAAACGTTCAATCCTGTTTTCGCACTTGTGGGCATATACTTCACTGGAAAACCAGATTCCATTGTTTTCTTGGAAAGGTTTTCAGCGAACTCCTCTGCTTGGCTATCCGTGATGTGGTTGGGGAATTGTTCACGCAAATCAACTTTATTTCCGAGGAGGACTATTGGAATCATGCCTTTCCCGTTGTGTTTAAAGATTTCCTCCAACCATGACTCAAGATTTATGAACGTATCAGGTCGAGTGACATCAAAGAGAAGGAGAGCACCTAAACAGCCATAATAATAGACACTTCGAACTGTCCCAAAGCGTGGTTGGCCCGCCAAATCCCATATTTGAAATTTTATATTCTTTTCCCGAATCGTCGCTTCTTTCAAAGCAAAGTCGGCTCCTATTGTCATCATATAATTACTACTAAATCCTTTACCGAGGTAGCGTTCACGTAGCGCAGTCTTTCCAACTGCTCCATCACCAGCGAGAACAATCTTCATTAAAAAACTCATTTCTCTTCGAACCTCTATTTGACTTTTTCTTTCTTTATAGCTATTTTACGTGCGTAGAAATCAATCACTGACTTGTTATTTGAGTTGTATTATTATTATTATTAAATGTTATCTTTAGTTTTTACAAAGAAATATTTCACTCCCCTCAATAGAGGAGTATCAGGGTTTCTTTCAGAAAGTTTTCCAAGGTTCTTCCTAATAAAGTTTTTCAATATAAATATTTCAACTATTCCAGACTCTTGTTTAAAAATAACTCATAAGCTGTAATATTTTTCCAGTAAGAAGATGTCTTTTCTATCCCAAATCCATTAGAGAAAAAAAATGGGTTAATGACTCACCATTCAAAAAACATTAAACAAAAAATTAAGTTTTTGTTCAAATTCTTCGATGTTGAGATAGAGGATCCTCTTCCCATAATTCAATGTTTAATTGTTTCCACCGTGTGCTTATTCTTCCTTGTCTTCGAGCAATTTCTGCTCCCATCCAAATCCATTTTCGAGTAAGAAGTAATATTCGATCTACCCCCATGAACTCTAAGGGTGGTACACTAAGGATTTCGTTTAAGATGGAGTTGATAACATTTTCATCAATTCTTTCATCCTGAACTACAATCCATACGATTCCCCCCGTTTCTTCATCGATTCCAATTAAATCAACGGATCCAGAGATATAATCAGGGACGATTGAACTTAGATAGGAGCAACCAAGCGCCTTATAATCTGTTAATGCACGTATGATCAAATCAACTTTACGGTTCTCAGAGCGAGTAATTAAGGAGTTATGAATAGACCGAATAATACCTGGTTTTTTTCCAAATACGTCCCAAAGTATTCTTTTCTTCTCGATATTCTCCTCGGGACGAAATTGAAGGTCAGAATGATGCAAGATATCAACTAATTGGGGAACCTCTAATCCTTCATACCCGATTAGATCAGTAACAAAGTCTTTTCGTAATACTTCTCTTCCAGAATAATAAAACCAAGCTCTTTTAATTTCTTCTACAGGCCGTTTAGTTCGTTGTGTGCGAACCACATAAAAACCAAAGGCTAATCCTAACTGCTGGGCTCTTTCAAGAGTCATCTCAGTCAGAGATGATCCACACGATGGGCAAATGTAATCTGAACTTCCCCTACTTACTCTTCCGAGAACTTCATCACATAAATATTTAGATTGACAATTGCGACAGTAATAGAGGAGGTCCTGTCCGTGAGTATTGACATCTTTTTCTCTTTGATGACGACATTTTTGACATGGTCCGTCACAAATTATCTTAGTTTCACGATCAGAACTCTCTGATGTTGACATTTGTACTCAAGCAATTTTCAGAAAGCTTGTTTTTATACATATCCGTTTGAGATTGGCATCAAATGAGTCATAACTTTCCTAAATCATGTAAAAAATTTGATAGAAGACAGATTGAATTGAAGATTGAGTGTTTCAAAGAAATCAATGATGGTGGAGAATGAAGCAGGGAAACAACTGAGAGATCTATTCTGATATCCCAATAATTTTGAGGTATCATAAACATTGCAAAGATCGACCTTTCAACACTAGATTAACTGCAAAATAATCAGTTTTCTATGATCAATATGTAATTTGAAAGCTCGAGTATTGAGTTTTCTCTATCTCTTCCCATTCTTCCTTTGTAGAGTGGACCTTTGAGTATGGAGACCCTTTGTTCTTTGCCCAAGCTGCAAGTAATTTCAACGAATCTTCAGATCCTTCTGCTACTATTTCGACTCGCCCATCTCGTAAGTTTCTTACATATCCTCCAATCGAGAGATCATTTGCTAAGTTTCGAGTATATACCCTGAAAAAAACGCCTTGAACACGTCCAGTAACAAGAATCCGAATCCGCTTCATTTATTACATCCTTTTTGTATAATTCTCTATCCCTTTCATTAAAAAATAGTTAATCCTCATACAAAAACATCACTGGTAGTATTAATTGGCCCGATCTCCTTTGATGAATTCTTCAAACCTTCTCACAGCATCTCGTTCATTAATATAAACAGGGGGATATTTAAACCCAAATGCTGACACAGAGATCAATGGTCCATCTATTCCACGGTTCAGTGCTAGTTTTGTTGCACGGATTACATGAACCAGTGTTCCAGCTGCATTAGGGCCATCCATCGTTTTAATAGTGACATCAATTCTAAAAGTGGTATCTAAGAAATACTTCCCATAGATCCAGAAATAGCCAGTCCGTTCGTTTCCTAAGAAGTCCAAATAATCGGTTGTTCCCGAGGCAATATCATAATCACTAAGATATGGGAGAGTTCGCTTGATACTATCGGTCTTGATTTGCCGTTTCTCTAAGCGACGGTCAGTATGGAGTGTATTCATTCCCTCACTGCCACCAGAAACGTCTAATTGGTATGTATTTCGAACCCGTGCACCAAAAGAATCTAGCATTTCCAATATCCCCTTGTGGATTCTCGTACCTCCAAGTTGAGATTGTAAATCGTCTCCGGCAACAGGAAGATTCGCTTTTTTATATTTTCTAACCCACTTATCATCTGAACATATACGAGTGGGAGCTGCTTCAATAAATGCTAATTCTGCCTCAATCGCAGCATTGGCATACGCATAAGTAGCCTCTTTCGCACCAGAAGGTAAGAGGGAAATTACCATGTCAGCATTCGCTTCTTTCATTTCTTTCACTAAATTTATATCTGGAGACGAACTTATTTGTATTGTTTCAGCTAATAAAGGAGAAATCCCATCATGGGTTGGCCCTTTTTTTACTTCAACACCAATGGGGGAAGTAAAATCTACAAGACGCGGGGCAACATTTGGTTCTGCAAAGATAGCATCAGATATGTCTTTTCCTACTTTTCCTTCAACAACATCGAATGCTGCTGCAATTTCTATATCAGAAATTCGCAATCCCCCTATTGTTTCGTATTTCAACCCAATAGTCTCATGTTTAGAATAATATTCTAAAGATTGTACAAGTGCAGAAGCAGCATTTCCTACACCAACTAGAATAACTCTTGCATTTTCCACTGTTGCTACATCCCAATGTTAAAAGTTTATTTTGAACGGATTTAAGAGAGTTGAATAATGATTAAGAACATATTTAGTCCCCGCTAAGAATGGAATTAAGATTTTTTCTTCTAGAATAAAACTGTCCTTAAGGACGGATATCACTTTAATTGAGGATTTATATATCCTCCATAAGTTTGACATTTTACTCTTACTTCTTTATAGAATAACAATACTTTCCAGAACCTACAACACTTAGGCCTAAAGCGGTGATAGAGTTCCTAAACCGTTAAGTGATAATTATATTATTACAACCAATCATTGAAGACAAGAGATTGTAACAGATAGGATCCTGAAGTAAAAACCTCTGATCGATAAATCAATATTTTTGTCGTCTATATTCAGTCTTCGGTATTGAGACCGTTCAAAAATATCAAGATAAAAATGCAAAATATTATATAAATGGGTTTGGTGGAATATAACTATTAGTTTGTTCGGATGAGTTTTTAAAACAGTATGAAGAAAATATTATTAGACTCCCAGTAAAAACGAAACAAAAGACTGGACGGACATCTCCGGTGGTAAAAATTTTCAAAAGAAAGGCTCGAAAGAAAACAGAAACTTTCAAATTTGAGACCTCTGTAAAACTTAAAGGACTTCCATTAGAAGAATATGCTCATGTAACGTATGCATTTCAAGCGTCAATTCTTCGTTTTGAACGAATGTTGAAAGAAAGCTTTAGCGAAGGATATATCACTATTTCTACCCTAGAAAAAATCTTTCGTGAGTTAGATCTTGAAACTATCCGAAATATAGAACTTCCTCCGACCCCTTCATTAAGAGTAACTTTTGGTGATGATACACCAACAACAATGGCAAAGAAACCACTTCCAAAAACTGAACCTATCCTAGTCAAGATTCCAGATGAAGTTCCTGTTTCACAACCGATTACTCCTGAAATTCCTTCTATCACTCCTATCGCAGTTGAACCAGAAGTTGAACCGTCTCCTCCAACTATTCCCACCGAGGCTTCTGTAACCACTCCTAAAATAAGTTTCTCGTTTCCTGAAACTCCTTCGGAACCAAAAACACCATCACTTACTCCAACTCCTCTCAAGGAATCAATAACGCCCCCCACTATTCCTAAGATATCATTTCCGTCAATTGCTAAACCAACAGCAACACCTCCAACTAATCCATTAGCTCAATCTAGAGGCAAACGTGAAGAGGATCGGGCAACCGGTATTGCTATTCTTCGAAAACAAATGTTAACCGAATTAAAGAAAATCCGTTCTGTGGTTTCCGAAGAAGAACGTTGATTTAATCATTGCAGTGTTAACAACACAGAGAGATATTTTTTTCTTATTTTGAGTAGATTAAAATCCTCTCACATCTATCCAAAAAGAAGTGAGAATACTAGCTAAAGTTGCTAGTATTTCTTTTTTAAGTATAGACTAGAACCAATAGCAACAGCAAAAGCTACACTGATTAGTCCAAGAATGGGGAGAATTGGGACAGCAAGATCCCCGATTTCAACATATTGAGAAAATGGTTCACCAATTAAGACATTTCCTGCAAAATCAATGATCTCCACATAGATTTGAATAGTACCATCAGATAATCCTGAAGCTACAGCACTCCAATCATCGTTCTCCTTTGAGCATTCAAACATCTCCCAAGAAGATTGTTTAATAAACACTCGTACACTAGCAACTCCCCAATTATCGGAAGCAGCAACATTAATATCCAGCACACCTCTGGACGCCAGAAGAGTCTCTTCTAATGTTATTGAATCTAGAACTGGACTCTGAAGATCCTTTATCACTTCTCCTGTTTCTGGGTTTATTGGAATCCTTGTTTCACCTAGGATTGTTGATGAACTAGTTATAATCCAATCATCATACATACTGGATAATTTAGCTGGAGCAGCAATTGATTGTCGAACACTTTTAGCAATCATTCCATACTGGATTTCAGTTGGTCCAGTCTCTAATTCAGGGAAAAAGAAAGTTATTCCAGATGTAGTAATTTCAGAAATTTTTGCAGGATGTTGGATGGTACTTTCATCTAGCTCGAAACCAACAGGAGTATAATCCTCCAACATTATAAAATTCTCTGTCTGTCCAGTGTTTGTAATAGTCAAGGTGACATAGATAAGGTCGCCTTGTTGGAAATTGTCTACTTGTGAATAGGTTCGGACTAATTTAAGTCCTGAAGAACTGCTACTTATGAGAGCTTTAGGTCTTTCGCTTTCTAACAGCGGATTAGGAACGGGAAGCTGGGGAATTGTCAAAACGGCACCTCTAACTGGATTAGCGACTTCTAGATAAACAGGACCGTATTTTCGAGCTATGATTCCAGGCGAAAAAGTAGTCTGATCCGCATTAGCCAGTTGATAAGAAATTTCAAATCCAGGAATCTCATATGTTCCTATAGTTGAGGGAGTAACATAACTGAAGCTAATCGTGGTTTGTTGAGTGAGAAGTGTGATCGTCTGGGGTAAATTAACACTGGGAGTGAGTTCTCCATCAAGGGGAACGACTGTAATATTAGAAGCAAAGACTCGAGAAGAAGTGGGTGTAAACTCAAGTGGAAGAATTGCTGGTT
>JAEOTY010000018.1 GCA_016839625.1 Candidatus Hodarchaeota archaeon | reverse complement strand
TTGTAAAACCTATCGTCAGGTGGCTTTTGGAGCGTAAATCTTCTTATAGAGCGGAATCGGTCTTATGTCTGATTTTTCGTCTTTTAATCATAACTCGTGTTGTGATAATAGCCACGATGGGCGAAAATAACTCATAACCAGGAATATCAAATAAACCTGGTTCTGAGGTCAATTCTACCTCCCTGGTAACTTGGGAGTTATTAGTGGATTTTACATAATCGTATATTTTCCAACCAGTTTTCCAGCTCCATTTAGTGATGGTTCTGTGATGAAGATTTCCATAATCTACTTCAGTTTCATAAACAATATGATTTCCTTTTATGGAAAAGCCTTCCCAATCTTTATAATATTCTTCCCAGTAAGTTTTATTATCTGTAGTTTTACGTATTGAAGTCAGAATAGAAGCATTTGCCGCGAATAATATTCCATTCATTTCAATCTTCCCACGAACATCCCGAGATGTAAATGAAATAATTGTATATTTTACAGTTGTTCCCTTTTGTAGCGTAATATTGACTTTATTTCCCTCTTCATCTGTTCCTTCTTGAATTACTTGGTTATTTTTTGCTTTATCGATAAATTTTGTATAAGTTAAAGTCAAACTATCTCCTACTTCAGCTTTCCATTCGAGATTCTCTTCGGTTACACCGGCTATAGCTGGTTTCAAGAGTCCAAAACATAATATTATTGTTAAAAACCATTTCAATCTTTTTGTCAATTGTACACCTCCTCTAATAAAAAATAGGATCTTATCAAACTCAGTTGGGATTTATTATGCTTATAAATCTATACTTATGGTTTCACTGGTAATATTGTTTGAAAATTCTATTTAGATTCACTTTCCTTCTTTTAACATACTTCATGAAACATTGTTGAAACAGCAGGTTCCGATTGAGTAGTTCAGAGAACTTCTGACTCTCAATTTCTCATCAAAGATTTTCTTTTTCTATTAATTACTAAGATCATAATGGCTGTGAGTCCGAGAGTCAATGGAATAGCTGGAGTAGAAGAGGTATTTTCTATCGTAAACTTGTTAGATATTGATTCTGTGTATTCTTGGTCTTGGCAAATAGCAATTACTTTGATCATATAATTAGGGCCATCAGAAACGCGTGATGTGTTCCAGTTATAACTATTACTGGCTAACTCACTCACAATCAATTTCCAAGAAGAACCATTATCATTAGAATAGTACAAATTATATTTAATCCAGTGCTCTAGGTTATCTACCGATCTATTCCATTTAACCTCAATAATTCCCCGGACAGTTTCACCTTCACTAGGATAAACAATTGAGGGGGCACTCACTTCATGAGAAAATGATACGAGTGGTTTGATGTCTTTGCTGTTTGCGGAACCATCAAGAGGGTATGGTGTGTCTACTATTCCGTCTGAGTCACTGTCTGGACTGACCCAATCGTTCCAATAGTTTCTAATAATTGTATTATCATATGTACTTGCTTCAAATCCTTGGGATGTTCCGACCTCTTGATTAAGATTATTATTAATGAATTGATTATATGTAATCTCGTAATAAGCGCATCTCATGACTATTCCATGTGAAAGATGATCTTTGATGATATTATACTTAACTTTGCCATAAGCATTATATAAGTAGAGCCCACCGCGGTTGCCTGTAATGGTATTTTTTGTAATTTGATTATAATGACCACTGGCTATAATCCCTGCAAAGGTATTGTATTCAATTGTATTACCAGTTATGGCAATTGTTCGTGCAACTATGCCAGATCCATTGTTGTTACGAATTTCATTACCTATTACACTGATTGTAACTTCATCTGTAGCACTTGAAATCTCCATCCCCGTCCCATTATTGTCACTGATAATATTATCTTTGAATAAAAGATTGGATCCATATCCATATATCCTATCATCATTTTCTTTCACTGTATTTTCCGTAAAATTGACTTTCTGACAATTTTGGAAATTAAATGGATATTTACATTTCTGGATTAGATTTCTTTCGAGATGACCGTTCTGTACATTAATTAATTTCATTCCATCCTGATCATGGTCAATTCCCAAGAAATGACAATTTCTAATGATAAAATAAAGATCAGTGTTTGATATCTGTAGAATAATACCCGAACTTGCTGATACACTTAGATTTTGAATAATAATTGGTGAAGAAGGAGAACCGTTTCCTAGCCAACCTTTAGAAGCAGCCTGAGTAATAAAATCATCATTTCCATCGATTTCAATTGGATTATGATTTGTTAAGCTAATCTTGGATGGACTGACCTTATATGCTATCCTGTTAACAAGTGTATGGGTGGAATATCCTACACATAACGAATTCAACACAAATAATTGGAGTCCAATGAGAATAACACCAAACTTTGCAAAATTCCTTATCGATGTCATCTTAAACTCCTTTTCTTACCAATCATCGTAATTATGACCAAAGCAGTTAGATTGACCAGAAGTAAAATCGGAGAAGACTCAGCAGCTCCAGTTCCTTCAGTCATTTCGACTTCAGACTTCCCAATTTTCATGTATGAATATGTTAACCACCCTGTTTTGATATCCCATTTCATTAAAGTACTCGCAGCTGGATTGAATACAAGTAAATCACCTTCTAGTTTGTAAGACCCCCCTAAAGATTCTAGAGCTGCTTCCCAATCTTCTTTACTATCATAAACCTTCATGACTTCAGTTACAGCGGATTCAATCTGAGTAACTTCTTTGTTATAAGTGGTTTTTCCATAAGCAGATGTGCTTGTTAATTTTGTTATTTCGATTGTTATCTGAAGTCCTTTCTTCATTGTCACATTTGCTTTCCCAGACTCAGTTGTTATTTCTCTTGTCCACTCACTTTCTCCCTCTCTATTATATTTGGTATAGGTATAACTCTTCTTATCACCTATTTTTACCTTCCATTCTGTTGTTTGCCCTCTAGCTTTGTAGAATATCATCCCTGTTAAACAGATGATTAAAATCATAAAAGGAATTGATTTTTTTCCTAGTGTTTTCATATGGATATTCCTCCTTTATTTCATTTATTTATACTGACCCTCTTTATTGCGATCGATACCAGAACTCCTTAATATAGAAAAGAATTCCTGATTCTTTTAGCTCCTATAACCATATTTCAGAATATCATTTTTCCCTTCCAGTTATCTATGAACCACTCCCTATAGTTTTCATACATTCATGTCCACAATTTCCAAATTTCTCTAATTATAGATCCTATTTGCTGTCTTTTTAATCCAGATAAAAAAAGATTATAGATTTTAAGGGAAAATTAGTCTTAAAAATCTTTGTAATCTTATATAGTTCTTATAAAGATGAGTTAAAATCCCTCCAGGTGATATACTGGATTTGTGAGAGGAAGACGTTCTCAGTACGAGAGGAACGGGATGTCGGCGCCTCTAGTCTACGGGTTATCCGGAAGGGTACCGCCCGGCCGCCACGCGCCAAGCGATAAGTGCTGAATGCATCTAAGCACGAAACGCACCTCGAAAAGACAAATCCACTTCGCTTGCAT
>JAEOTY010000187.1 GCA_016839625.1 Candidatus Hodarchaeota archaeon | reverse complement strand
GTTAATTCCTCTTTAATAACCTCGTATTGAGTTCCATTCTGTTATCTTATTAGGCGCATAAGCCAAGATTTTGTTTTAGCCTTACGTCTAAATACAGCTAAACAATTCACATATTGATTAAAGCTAGGGTCTGAACATTTGCAAATATTGTGCATACAGACTGGACATAACTCATCTTTTTGGATTTCTAGTTTTGTTAATATTTCAACATCTTTTTCTTGAATGGACATGTTTTTCCATTTTCTTCATAATGAAAACTACTCTTTATTGAAATGAAGTCTTTTAGACTCATACTGATTTCTGTACTAGAAGAATTTCAGATAATACTTCGACTAATGCATTATTGTGAAAACATTCAGAGAAGCAGGTGCAATATGTGTAGTTTGGATAGAAATCTTTGCAAATTCTATTTTTAACTTTTTTAGGTCTTGCTTGCTTCCTTATTTATTTCATACCTTCTTACTCATTTTGTTCTTCTTAGTTACCAGACACTCTTCATAGACTCTTCTAGTCTGTGTTTGACCTTTTCAGGTCGGGTTAATATATCATCAATGAATTAATAAGTTGTGAGTACAAAAGAAGCGTTATTTATAGAAATAATAGCAATTTATTGGGCTTCAAAACATACAATTATGGTTCCAATAGACACTTTACGTGTACAGCAATATTATACGTTTTTATTGGAAGAAAATATCATTATTTTCGAAATAATTTCAGGATTTTTCATCGAAAATATCGATTATATTCTAAGAATAACAAAATATAAATATGTTAACATTGTATATCAACCTGATAATTTGTTTAGGATGGTTATTTCTTGCCAAACGTGTTGATAAGAGACGTTGATACGGATACTTATGCTAAATTTAAAGCCAGAGCAGCCCAAGAAGGGCTTAAACTAGGCGAAGCGATAACAAAAGCAATGAATGAGTGGATAGAAAATAATAAACAATTGAGTGAAAAAGATAAACAACGGCAAATCAATCTCCTCACTTATAGAAAATTAGCAGAGACTTTAAAGAAGAAATACGCTGAGAAATGGATTTTGATTGGTCGTGGTGAGTTTTTAACCTCTGGAGACACTTTGAATCCTATAATTTCAAAGATTAGGGAATTGAATCTCGAAGGAGAACATTGCTTTGTATACCAAGTCGGTAAAAAGGTGAAGAAAAGAACATTCGGATTTGGAAGGAGAATTCAGAGATGAATATGGAATATGACTATGAGAAAACGTTGTTTAGTGAGGTCTTTGCTCCTAAGATTCCGAAATTAATAGTGAAAAATCTTCTTGGTTCAAAAAAGAAGAGTTTAAATGTACTAATAGATACAGGATACGATGGATTTCTTGTAATCCCAGAAAAAATTTATGAGGATCTGAATCTGGATACATTTGAAATAATAGAAGATGAAGTCCCTTATGTTGAGACATTTTCAGGAGAAAAATTTCTTTTAAGGACTGCAAACACATTAATTGAAATTGATGAATTGTTGGATGAGACTATAATAGAAGTGGATACAACACCTTATTGTAGAGAACCATTAATTGGAAGACAATTATTAGAACTCTTCATCACAGTATTAAATGGACATGAAAAAAGGCTAACACTAGAATTAGCTGAACCCAATCACTGATGCCCTTGCTTTTTACGAGACGTGAAAGAATCTAAGACAATGTTGAATGTTAGTAGATAAAAGAAATCAGTTTTTTTGTACGCTTCATATACTCTAGATACTCTTCTCCAAACTTCTCTGTCAATAATCGTTCCTCAAGCCCAATACGATCCATTGTCATGATCAACCAACACACAAAAGCCAAAGAAGTTACAATCAAGCTACCTACAGCTATTCCGATACTAACATACTGGAGAAGTGCTCCTAAGTAAATAGGATGTCGAATATATTTGTAAATCCCCGTAGTAATAAGTTGATGATCGTCTTCCACATTAATGAAAGTTGTTCCATATTTACCAAGTTGAACTCTACTTAAAAAAGCAATAATCATTCCAGAGAGTAAAACTCCAATGCTTCCGATTTTTACTATTTCATGATTCCAAAGAGGGAAAAACTCAAGGATCAGAATTTCTCTTTCATAAAAAGATAACACTAACAAGAAAGGGTAAAGGAAAAAGAATACTATAATTAAAATATCTCGTCGTTCGATTTTGTAATCTTCAGGTGGCTCGATTTTGTAAATCTGTTCGATTAACATATAACTGAAAAAAATTAGCAGAGCTACTACTACCAACAAGTCATTAAATATCGCTGGACTGAGGAAAAAGAATATTAAGACAAAGTAGAGGACAAGAATAAAAAAACTAATAAGTTTTCTTATTAAAAACATAGGATTTTGCATGCTTATCTCATACTCGATCAAATTTAAATTAAATCGATCCTGAGAGAAGGAAAGAATTGGATAATTTTTTTACGCAGCTTTAGCAAATATCTCATGGTATAAGTCTTTACCAATCTGAAATGTTCGGATGTTGTTTTCACTGCCTCGCATATTATTGAAAACTTGGAGATATTGATCTTCTTTGAGGTCGGGTTTCTTACTCTTTTTCAGATGTTCTGAAAGAAATCCTAGAGAGAGAACGTTCACAGAACCAGTCATCTTCCGTTCGTCAGCTCGTTTGGTAATTGGTACCCGATGGAGTGGAGCTTTCTTGATAATTTCTTCAGCTGTGGAATCAATTGAATCGGCATCAATAAAGCAGATTGTGTCGTCACTAACACATTCAGTTGCTCGTTCAAATCCCTTCTGGTCAATGGCAACGAAAAAATCAGCATCTCCATCACAATATGGATAAGCAATGGGTTCAGTGCTAAGAACGACATCACAAAAGATTGGCCCACCACGGACAGAAGGTGTATAGTCAACAGAAAGCGTTGCGTGATATTTGGCTACCATCGCTACTCGTACTAGTGCACTCCCGAGAAACTTGATTCCCTGCCCACCGCGTCCACTGAAACGAAATTTGACTTTCATGATTTAATCCCTTAAAGAGTTTAACAGTCTTTAAAAAGGATAATTCTCCCTCCCTACTTAAATATTTTGGGGAGTGATGTAGATACAAATGAACTACTGTATTCTATCAGTTAAAAACGAAGGAGAAGTTAGGAAAGGTGATCATAGATCTTCTTTTCCTTGATTAAAACTTCAATATTCGTTATCCCCATGAACTTCTTGAGTTCATTGACGAAGTAATCTAAGTCTTGGGGATTTTTGCTAAGGACCTCAAGAATGAAAGAGCTTTCACCATTTGATCTATACAGCGATATCAGCTTACATCCTTCACTTACACAGAAGAAGGGTAATTGATCCATTTGGGCATACGATTCGTAACTAGGTTCTAAATGGAATTTGATAATAGCTTGACTTCCATACCCAAGATTTTCTGGGTCAGTGACGACACGAAAGCCTTGAATTATTCCTTGTTCTTTTAAACGGCGCACTCTATTGCGAACGGTTCCCTCAGTTCGTTTGATTCTTTTAGCAATCGTAGTGAATTTTGTTCTCCCATCACGATTAAGAATTTCCAAGATTTCTCGATCAATTTCATCTGTTATCATATTTATCACATTTTTATATTGGTAAATGTTCTAAATAACAATTGTTAAGTTTGACATTATAAGTTTTTCTTTTTTCGTAGTTTTTCAGTATTCGTAAGTATACGAAAATAGTATCAATTAACTTCTCGCGCAATGATTTTTCGGTCATTTTTGTGGTTGAATCCACATAAACTGATAATAGTTGTGCTTTATTTTTTACAATTCGACCTGTAAGCTGAAAATCTAAATTTAGTCAAATTCACTTGACATAAGAGTTTTAATAGGATTATGGGGTCTCAATATTGAACCGTTGTGGTTGTATTCTTTTTCAAAAATGTCAAACTTTGACAAAGTTGAAATCATGCAAACTCTACTTTGGCATTCATATTAAACAGAGGTGTAATAATGAAAGGAAAATGGTATCAAATATTCATTTTACTAAGTTTTATCTTGTGTATAATAGCCTGGAATCAAAATTTAACATATCAAGGAAATTTATCTCCTTTTTTGACAAAAGCATCATTATATGTAGAACATAATCCCATTGAGATTTTCTTTAATGGTGATTTTGATACTTTAGGGTTTTCAGGGTCAGGAACTGTAGATGAACCCTATTTAATTGAAAATCTAAATATTTCAGGTGCCACAACAGGTTTAATCTACATTCGCGATACAACTGTGCATTTTACCATCCAAAACTGCTTTCTTAATGGCACGGATGATGAGCCAGGGATTTTTTTTCAGAGAGTAAAACATTGTACCATTATCAATAACACCATAAACAATAGCAGAATTTCTGTTCGTTTAGATTCTAGTAGTGACATTACCGTTTCAAACAATTCTATTTCCCACAGCAATGCATATGGGGTTGGTTTGAGTAAATGCGACAAAAATATCATATCGAATAATTCCATTTCTTACAGCGAAATGGCTGGAATTGCTTTGGGAGAGAGCTACTATAATTTAATCACGAATAACATTGTTACACATTATCATACTGTTTCTGGGATTGATTTATACAACTCTAGCAAGAATAACATAACGAAGAACAGTATCTCCCACGGTTGTCACGGTATTACCTTAAATGGTGATGGTAATAATTCAAGAAATATTATTTCAAGTAATATTATCTCCTATAATGATGGCGGGTGGGGCATTCATCTTGATGAAAATGCAACTAATACCTTAGTGAGGAGGAACAGTGTTGTTGGTAATACTGGCTATCCCTCTCAAGCTAATGATGATGGGGTAAATAACACCTTTGAGTACAACTACTGGGATGATTGGACTAGCCCCGATAATGATGGAAACGGGATCGTTGATGATCCCTATTCAATCCAAGGAATTGTCAACAACCAAGACGACTATCCTCTAACCTCACCTAATACTCAACCTTTCTCAACAAGTACAACCGATACCACTACAACAGGCACAACTGTAGAAACCGTCCCCACTACAACAGACACATTTATGGAAACCACCCCCACTATAACACCTTTAGACCCATTACCTATATTAGTAGGTATTGGTGCATCAGTTATAATTAGGTTAAATCCTCGAAAAAAGAATACAAAAATAGAAAATAAGAAATAATCTATTTAAATATGTGTGTTCTGCTAGATAGACGTTTCTTGGTGATATCGTTTATTTTTAACCAAGATTGAGTATAATAGCGTTATGGGGGCAAACCTCAATGCAACGATCGCAATAATAGCATTCTCCCTTTTTACTATCAACAGCTGCTTCTTGAGTGGGGCAAATTTTCTCACATAGCCCACAATCTGTACAATCTTCCGTACGCTGATATTTAGTTCTTGCAACCTGACTGCAGAGGGATGATCCCACTCCAAATGGGCAAAAGAACCTACACCAAGGGCGATAAAGGAAAACACTAGCGATACATACTGTAATCAAGCCGACAAGAGGGATCAGTAATGTGAGAGTAAGAGGTGACTTAACCACCGAGAATCCATTAAGAGGATTGAGTACTGGAAGAAGTAGGATGCTCCAAACACTTGCCATGGTTATCACAATAAGAAAGATCCATCGTACCTTGTTCGAAACCTGGGAGGAGACTTCAATGCGATATTTGGCTTTTTTCTGTTCCTTTATATTCGATTTAAAGTTGATTTTGGAGATTAGTTCTTGTAAGACCCCTAAAGGACATGCATAACCACAGAAAATCCTCC
>JAEOTY010000186.1 GCA_016839625.1 Candidatus Hodarchaeota archaeon | reverse complement strand
TCAACCTCACTATTGGTAACTGGTTTCCCAAAATAATACTCTGCACTAATATTGCCAGAAACCTTGTTTCCAGGGGCAACATATTCATGATCTAAAGATAATATTACTCGAAATGCTGGTTTTTCATATTTATCAACTCGGATTTCATGAGAACTGACCGTTTCATCTTTCTGAGCAACAATATAATAACTCCCCAACTCACTATCAATGTCCAATGAGAAAGAATGAGTTGCGATTCCGTAAGCATTAGTGTTAATATACTGATATAATAAAACATGTTGGGATGGAGAAAGAAATTTCAGAATGAATGAAGTCTGAGCAGGTTCTTTTGTTACTTTCAGAAAATCATTTTCCCAGAGAAGAATGCGTGCATTGATAGTTTCACCAGGGGAATAAATAGGTTTATCAGTTGTTGTAATGAATTCATAACGTTCGTACTCGCTATAGCCGTCCAATCCATAATAGTAACCTCCACGATAGATATCACGTGAAACATAGACAGTCTCACCATTATACGTGGCACTGAGATTAGCTAGAAAGTGATAATTTGCGGCAATAGTAGTAGGGGGCACAAAATCAATCTCAACTAATCCTTGATCATTAGACACGCCAGAAAATAACTGTTCACTTTGGATCGTGTAATTCCTATATACATTATCGTATTGATAAGTAAGACCAGTTAAATCAACTTCTACACCAGGTATTGGGGAAAAATCAGTCGTATTGAGGATATATGCAACAGAGTTGTGGGAACTGCCAGCAACAAATTCCCGTGAAACTCGCCAAAATAGTCCAAAATTAGCAACGGTGAATGATCGTGTTTCCTGAGCATAGTTAGCTGAGGAGCGAATAACCATAGTATATCGTCCACTAGCAGGAGGATTAAATGAATCTTTGTATTCACCATTAGCCTTTGTTATGATCGGTTCAGTATGAACAATCCTATCTTCATATGCAGAGTATTCATCTAACCAATAAAAATACCAACCCCAATACTCGCCTTCAATGATGTCTAAGCTGAATGTTTCTCCTATAGCTGGTTCTAATCCACGAGTTGCCTGAATAACATAGTTTAACGGAGTACCAGAAGCAACTACCTGTTTTTCCAAATCAATATTAATCATAACTGGTTCATCTTGAACACTTTGGGAAACAGAGGTAGTAGCTGAAATATTATTAGCATTTAATGGTCCTGGCCGAAAATCAGAATAGGTAGTTGGTGAAAAAGTATCCTCAATCGCATGAATTTCACGTTCAACATCGAAAAGAGAACTCTCTGGTTGTACTATTCTATTTCCATCCTGTGATGCTAGATCATCGGATAGCGAAAAGCCATTAGCATAAAAAATGCTTAAATTAAGAAGTATTAGTAATAAAACACTTAGAATCGGTCTTTTCATATTTATCTCACACGTCCAAACTTATACAATACAATTTACCATGTTTCAAGTTTGGTTTCAGGAAAAATATTATCCCATACATTAGAACAGAACTCAATGACCTGTTCTAAAAAGTAGAAGTAGTTAGAATTCTAAGTAAATAATGTCGCTCCACACTTTGATGACTTATTGAAAGATTTGATTAAGGTTTTTTTTGAAGATTACGTTCATTATTCAAGAATACTGGCAATGGAATGATAAAGGCGCCTTGTTGTGCTTCACTTTCCTTTATCTGGATCCCAAAACGGTTACTAGCTCCAAGGAGTTCCCTCACATAATGTAATCGATCAATTAATTTCCCTCCATTGCGAAAAACATCAGGGTGATAAGCTCGGAGATATTGAGGTTCATTCCGAGATCCTTTCGCGATGATGTAAGGAAATCCGTCCCATTTTTTCCATTCAATCTCTGGATCTAGACTCTTTTGATTACAATAATGTAAAAAAGCACCAACAGAAGGAGTTTTGGACCGATATTTGGTGGGAGAGCGCCTCAATGGACCCCGAATCGTGAGATCTTGAATTAACTGAGAAATTGGATTCCTCAAGATATCCCGACAAATATTAAAAATTACTTTACGCGCATTGTCTCGTCGTTCATCAGATAAATCGGTCAAAAGGGTCTCTAGAAGCTTTCGCTGCGCTTTTCTAGCCAAGGGTGACCAATCCGATCTAACTGCTTCAAAACCTCTGATAACAATATTATTAGACAGTAAGGAAACAAATGCGTAAGCTTTTTTCCGACCTTTCTTCAATATAATCCGTGAAGCCACATCCTCAAGCTGTAATTCCAGAAATTGTGGTAATTTTTGAGCGAGAAATGAACGATAGTCGTTAATTGCTGTTAAGAGCCGTTTTTCTTCTTGAATTCTTAGTGTTGATGTTGTATTTCGCTGGAAAGTAGCCAAATTTAGATTAGGCAGTACAAATTCGACAAAAATCGAATCAGTATCACCATATCGGAGAAATACATCATAGTCGTGTTCCTCAGAAAACTCATTTGTCCAATTCTCTAGTTTATCACTCAATAGTTCACGAGCGATAGCTGTAATACTATTGGATATTATATGATGGTAAAATCTTCCCCGAGGATAATTTGATGCACCTAGAAGAGAGTTTGCCATTAATTTTAGGGACCGTTGTCTTTTTTCAAGAATATCCAATCTTTTTTGATTAATCGGTTTTTTTTGCTTCTTTATCGTGTTAACTTCTTCTAGTGTTTGATACCGTTGCTCTAAAATCCGATCCATTAATATCGCGAGAGCTCCACGAGGTTCTTTTCTAAACCTCTGGTCTGGAGGTTTTGTTTCCGAATTTGCGATTAAGGTTTCTCCAGAAATATTATGTGTTCGAACAATATTAGGGTATAATGACCTAAAATCAAGAATTCCTACAAATGTAGCTTCATCAACAGACGGATCTATTACCCACCCACCTAAATGAGGGTGTTTTCGTTTTAGTTCATTTCTAGCTTTTAGTTCGGCTGAATCTGGTTTGGAGGGAATTAAGATATCCTGAGAATGAAGGATTCTCATCAGTTCAAGCTCACCAATATTGCGACTTGTTGAAAGAATCCCCTCTGGCAGATAGTATCCAGTTAATCGACATAATTCAATAGAATTGGAAATTCCTAACTCAGCTGCTAAACGAAAGGTGAGGAGAGCATCTTTCAACGAATATTCATAGAATAATTGAGCATCCTCCTTAACACCTTTTACCCCATTTCTCCACAGTTCTCCAAGATCTTTTCTTAATTGAACTTTCGATTCACCGAGTACTTCTTGTGAGATAGAATCTAAACTTTTTTTACCAGAAACAGGGTGGATACCCCAAGTTTTTGGTAATAGATCTACTACGGCTCGTCCTTTCAAACGATAACTTTCTACGGGAATTTGTGACTTAATAATCTCCTTTTGAAGCCCTTCAAACAGTGTTAATGCCCCTAGTGACTTTCCATATCTTGAAAGCCGAGCTTCCAAATAAGGAATGTCGAAAAAAGTACCATTGAAGGAGATAAAAATGTCGGGTTTTATTTGTGTGACAGTCTCCATAAAATCATTCAACAGTGTGATTTCTGCGTTGTCAGTATCATTAGCAAGAATAATCACCTTTGAATGAGGTTTT
>JAEOTY010000185.1 GCA_016839625.1 Candidatus Hodarchaeota archaeon | reverse complement strand
ATGGGAGGTGGGGCAGCTATAGAAGCCGCGTTACGCTTAGCAATGATAAATAAACCTGATTCAGAACACTTTTACACTTATACGCGGGGTTATCATGGTAGTTCATTAGCTACAATGACTCTTTCTTCTAGATTTGCAGGGGTGACACGTTTTCGATCTTGGGGGTTTGACCGAGTGTCGAAGATCCCGTTCCCGTACTGTTATCGTTGCCCGATGGGTCAAGAGAGCGAAAAAACTTGTCACTTAGAATGTTTGGAACTAGCGAAAAATATGATAGAGTATGGATCTGTAGATAAGGTATGTGGAATTTTAATGGAACCAATGCAAGGGCCAGGGGGCCATATCCCAGCTCCCAAAAAATACCTTCAAGAACTCCAGAAATTCACACAAGAAAATGATATATTCCTGATTTGGGATGAATCGCAAGTTTTTACTCGCATAGGATATTGGTTTGCTTCAGAATACTACAACGGAGTTGTTCCTGATATTACATGCCTTACTAAGGCAGTGGGCGGAGGTTTACCCATGGGGGTAACCCTTGCTCGAGATGATCTCAAAGGGTTTAACGCTGCAGAAGAACATTCAACTTTTGGTGCCAACCCACTCATGTTTGCTTCTGGATTGGTCTTTCTTAACTATATTGAAAGAGCAGATCTCCTTAAAAACACTCGTGAACAGGGAGATTATATCACATCAAAAATCAAACAGTTACAACAGAAATATGATGTTATAGGGGATGTCCGATGTCCAGGTTTGTTCATTGGAATCGAACTAGTAAATGATCCTAACACTAAAGAACCAGGCAACGCACTTTGTTCCGATCTTATTGAAGAAGGAATGGATCAAGGCGTTATTTTCGGTCATTCTGCACCAGTATCTACTGATAGTGGAAAATTATTCAGGAATATATGCAAGATTAAACCACCATTGATTATTACTCGGGAGGAATCTGATCGGATAGTAACAGTTTTCGAGTCAGCGTTAGAAGAAGCAATTGATTACCAGTAAGAAAATCTAGGTTTGTACACGTGTGAGTGAAAATGTTCTTGGCTTATGATTTGGGAACAACTGCTACAAAAGTGGTTCTCGTTTCCAAAGAATGTGAATTCATTGATTCTGCTGTAGAAGAGTATCAAACTCTGTTTCCTCAACAGGGTTATGCTGAACATGATCCTAGGGATTGGTGGCGTACGCTTGTTTCAGCAACTAAAACACTTCTAGAAAAAACTAGTACTCAACCAAGTGCTATCTCAGCTTTGACTTTTAGTTCTCAAATGCAGGGATTAATGCCTGTAGATAAGGAAGGAACGCCTTTAATGAACTGTATGATCTGGTTAGATGCTAGAGGTTCAGAATTTCTAAACCAATTGTGGCCTTGGCCAAGAATAATGGGTTATAATCCCTATCGTCTCTTTAGGAAATTTTTACGGATTACTGGAGGTGCTCCAGGATTATCAGGAAAAGATCAAATCCCTAAAATTCTGTGGTTGAAAGCATACCATCCTGAGATTTATGAGAAGACCTATAAATTTTTGGATGTCAAAGATTATGTAATTTTTCTCTTAACAGGTCAGATGGCGACTAGTACTGATTTAGCATTTGTCTGGTGGTTATTGGATAGTCAAAAGATGAAGGATGGAAAACCACGCAATGAATGGTCTGACACACTCTGTAAAACCTACAAAATAGATATGGACAAACTTCCTGAGATTCGCAAACCGACAGACATTATAGGTAATCTGAAAGATGAAGCTGCAGAAGAACTTGGACTTTTGACTGAAACCCCAGTAGTCTGCGGGGCTGGAGATATGACAACAGCAGCTATTGGCTCTGGTGCTGTATTAGACGGAGAACTCCACTGTCAAATTGGAACAAGCGGATGGGTTGCTGGTCATGTTACGGAAAGAAAAGTAGATATCAATCACTACACAGGGTGTGCTGGAAGCGCATTTCCTGATCAATTTTATCTAGTAGTAGGCCATCAGGAGATTGCTGGTGCTGCTCTTGAATGGGTCAAAAATAATCTTCTTTATTTTAAAGAAAAACTTGAAGAAATAGAAAAGAAACAGATTTATGAGATCTTTGATGAGCTCGTTGCTGATTGTGAACCTGGTGCCAAAGCTAAGGGGGGTACAAATCTAATTTTCTTACCTTGGCTATTTGGCGAACGATGCCCTTTGGACGATGACCATGTAAGAGGTGGTTTGATTAATCTCTCATTAGATCATGATCGACGGCATTTACTACGTGCGACTTTTGAAGGCGTTGCTCTTAATGCTCGATGGGCATTAGAGACAGTTGAGAATCTCTATTCTCCTGTAACCTCCCTCTCTATTATCGGTGGTGGAGCAAAGTCTGATGTTTGGTGTCAGATTTATGCTGATGTCATGAACAGAACGATTCGCCGTGTGACAGATCCTCAAGAAGCGGGCGCTCTAGGTGCAGCTATTATTGCGAAAATGGCCTTGGGAGAACTTGAAAACGTTGCACAAAGTAAGGATTTTATTCATTTCGATAAAGAATTCTCCCCTAACCCAGAGTATCGTGCGTTATATGATCGGTTATTTAAAGAATTTAAAAATCTCTATAAACAAAATAAAAGTTGGTTCAAAAGGATGAACTACTAAGAAAAATTAATTATTTGCTAATGAATTTTAAACAAAAAAAAGATTAACGATATAACATAAGATAGTAATTTTTAAGTATTAAAGGGATATATTGAAAAGAGGTCTAGTTTGAAGTTTGAACCACACTACAGTGCTCGGAGTGAAATATTAATGAATAAAGAAGCCTTCCAAGGTACTTTAGTGTATTCAGAATTTGATGAAAAGACGGGTCCTACAATCCGAGCCTTATATCCTGATAATTTATTTCCTGAAGAGGTTAGGCGGATACCTACGATGAGCATGCCTGGCATTGGACAACAGGATGAGTTTTTTGACGAAAATGGGGCTGGATTCACTGTTTTTCAGGTTTCCGATAGCCGCATTGTCTGTAGTTTCTATAAATTTCTCCGAGGTGGTGTTCGTACTTTAACTGGATCATCCATCGCGAGTCTAGCCTTTGTTACTGAACAGACTATTAATCCATTTCGCCTCAAACCATTTTTAGGACTGGTACTGACATCATTATTTAGAGTTGTAGTCAAGGATAAAACCCTAAAGCAGATCTATAGTGGCTTGGCAGAATCAGGGATGATTGATAAGCAACTTGATGTTAAAGGTCCACCAATTCGTGTTAGAGCTAGGGTTCTAGACGAGACTGAGCTTCCTGTCTATTATGTTGAGCTCGAGAAAGAGCTAGGTCGGTTATAATACCCGAAAATTCAACATTAACTATTTTTTTCTACGATTGATCGAAAAACCAATTTAAATAGGATAATTAGGATCACACATGCTATTGCTATGCTTCCAAGGAATAAGAAGCTAGCTGAGAACCCTAATTCGTCAGCAAGAAAACCAAAGATAGTGGGAGCGATTGAACCCGCGAGTGTTGCACCAGCAAATAAAACGCCGATTGCAGAAGCCATACCATGAGACGGCCCAGTCACTTCACTCAAAATAGTCGGTAGAATTGCTGCACCAAGGAAGAAAAAGAAAGAAAGAGAGAGATATGTAACTAAGATACCAAAAGAATTAGAAGCCGGAATAACAACCAACAAAACTAGCATTAACGCGGCAATACCATTAGAAAACAGGATTGTAGTACTTCTGAAACTAACTCGTTCGTCTCTTCCTGCTCCTCTTTGAGCTTTACGATTGTTTAATATACCCATTATAAAGGTCGCAAATGCACCAATTCCTAAAATAACTGCTGTTAGGAGTGATGATTCGATCTTCGTAAATAAAAAAGCATCGTTAAAAACAACTGTCGTGAAGTAGGATATACAGCGAAAAACGGGAGCACGTGCAGCTGCTATCAAAACCAATAGAATAGTCAGAATGTATGTCTGTTTTTGCGTTAAAGGTTTCTCCTGTTCGTGTTCTTTTTGAGTAAATCCACCTATATCAACAAGAGTGCTTTCATCATTCGGAAACATCATTGCAAATGCAACACCAGCAAGAATCTGGAATATAGAAAACACAATAAAAGCCTCACGCCAGCCAAAAATGATTGCTATAACCATTGCAATAAGAGGGGTAATTGCACTTCCAAAATTTCCAGAGACAGCGTTAATCCCCATGTTTCGATCTTTATTTGGCATTTTATTGATATAAGTTAATGCTAGAGGGTGATATGTTGATAGTGCGATACCTAGGATTATAGTTCCTAAAGCTAAGTCGAAAAAAGAGTTTGCAAATGACATTATTATTCCAAAGATTCCGATCCCAACAATTCCTCCCCATATTAAATGTTTATTAAACTCCTGATGTTTATCACCAAACCACCCTACTAACGAAGAAAGAAAGACCAACATTATCATTGGAATTGAACCTAACAGGCCTCGTTCTGTTTGAGTGAGAGTAATGTCAGTTTGAAAATAAATTAATAATGCAGGAGTTAAATAATTCCCCACATGGTTACAAAAATGACCTATACTTGTCCAAGATAGAATCTTTTTTTCCATTTTCAATTTTTTTTGCTCTGTTGTCATTATTGAGTATTCTTCAGGTATTTTCGCCTTGAAGAAAAGGATTATAAAAACGAACTGCATGAGGACGCCAAATGGATATTTTTACCTTTAAACGATATTTAGCGACATTCTTTACTAATTAAAAAGTAATAGCTTGGAGAACCAATTCAAATGTCAGTAAATTTGAAAACTAGGGTTTCTCTACTTTCATTCATGTCATTAGCTCATTGGATTCATCACGTAGAATTATATGCTTTTCCTGCAATGCTTATCCTCATTTCTCAAGATATTCATATGAGTTATTTAGAAATGGGAATTCTTGGGTCATTACCCACTCTGATAATGGCACTAACATCCCCTGGGATTGGATATTTGAGTAGAAATGCTCGAGCAGGATTTATAATTGTCTTAATAGGTATCTTCCTATTTGCACTTTCCAGTTTTACCTTCTCCGTATCTGAGGAGTTCTTCAGTCTTCTTATTGGAAATGTTCTATTAGGACTTGGTTGTACAACGTTCCATCCTGTCGGGTTGGGAGTTTCAGCAAATTCCTTTACAGGACAGAATAGAGGGAAAGCCATGGCTGTGAATCATGCAGCAGGCGTGATTGGCACAGCTATTTCCCCTCTTGGAACGCTTGGGCTTGCTATATTTATTTTTAATGATTGGAGGCAAACGTTTTCTTTACTTGGTCTTGGTTGTCTTGTTCTCATGATTCTTATGACATGCTGGGTGGTTTTTCAAAGATTAATTCCAAGATATCTATCTGTAATTGAAGACAGTGACTTAGATATACAAGAGGATGTGAAAAATAATCTATCAAAATCGGATTATAAGAATTGGATTTTAGTGACTCTAGGTGTCTTATTAATTATTAGTGCTTTTAGAGGTGGTGTTTATCGGTTAATCAGTTTCTTTACGGTTACTCTCTTGCGAGATTTTTATGGAGTCGGTTCCTTCGATGCAGGTGTTATGACAAGTTTTATCTTGTTACTGGGTTCAGGAACCGATATTTATGGAGCTTATATCAGTGACAAATCTGGTTCTTATGGTCGTGTGAGAATTATTTTGGTTTCAGCTATTGGAACAGGTTTAGCAATTATGAGTTTAATGCTTCTTACTGAATATTTCCCAGAAATTGGGGCTATCCTACTAGGATTCTCGTTCTTTGCTATTTGTTTTTATCTTGCTGGGGGAACACTTCAAGCTCTGATGAGTGATCTAGTACCTCGAGAATATAGAACATTTTTCTATTCAATTGTCTTTTCGCTAGGGTTAGTGGTGAGCTCTATAGCCCCAACTGTGTTTGGTGCATTGTTAGATCTTTTCCAATCACCAATCGGAGGTTTTGCATTTATGTTCATATTAATTGGTTGTTCATTTCTGGTAACGTTAATTTTTCAAAAACGATTAGCATTTGCCTTAAAAAATGATCTAATTTCACCTTAAACAGGTGGAAGGTATTGGGAAGACGAAAAGCATTCTTAGTAGTAGCACTAATATTATCTTTCAGCATTAGTAGTATGATAGTTCTTGAAAATATCGAAAATACTCCACAATTGCAATACTCTGAGCATGAATTACGTCGTCTGATGCATTCCACTATCCAATACATAGACCACGATCCAATTTATGTTACAGATAATAGTGATTTCATCAGTCAAGCAAATTTAAAAGGATGGCTGGGTAATGGAACAGAATTAAACCCATATATTATCAGTGGAATTAGTATTACTGGTAATGGGGAAGGCATCCCAAGAGATCCTGATAACCCTCCCTCTGTCAATATGTCTGATCCTTTCCGATTCTTAATTAATATCAATAACACCAATTTACATTTTCATATAAGCAATAGCCTTTTGGCTGGTGCAGGAAGATATGCCATCTATCTCTATAATGTGAGTAATGCTCGAATTAATGGGAATAGGATCACAAGTAGCAACTGGGATGGACTTCGATTAGAATATGCTGAAAACTGCACCATTTACAACAATAGCGTGTACAATAATAGTTTAAGAGGGATTGATATCAGAAACTCTAATAATATTGAAATCTATAATAATTCTGGGTATAGCAATGGTGTAAATGGATTTTATTTTGGCAGATCTAGAAATAACACCATTAACAATAATATTGCTTACAATAATCTATGGCATGGAATAAGTATTGATGATTATTCTCATGATAATACCATTATCAATAATACTGCATATAATAATTCTATGGAAGGAATAGGTCTTTGGGATTCCAACAATAATAAAATACACAATAATTCGGTCTATGATAACAATTGGTGTGGTATCTATCTGTATTCTTCCATTAGCAATACAATTTCTAGCAATACGATTTTCAATCAAGGTTGGGAAGGTATTGAACTTGATGAATATTCCTCTATCAATAATATTTACAATAATTCGATCTACAATAATTACAATGGGATAATTCTTTATAGTGCCAGTAGCGTTACCATTGAGAATAATACGCTTTTCTATAACAGTTATAATGGAATTACTCTTATAGATTCAGCGAGGAATAGTATTATTCACAATTTCATTATTAACAACGGTGAAAATGGGATTTCACTTGATGGTTCCTCCCATCATAACCTTATTGTCAATAATTCTATCTTTAATAATGAAGGATATGGAATTCTAATTGGATCTTCTGATAATACTTTTTCTGGCAATAATTTTTCTAACAATCAACGAGGCGAAACCCAAACGGTAACTTACCCCTCATGGTCTGATTTGACTACGTCATTCTTTACATTTTTAATTGGTCTAGTAATTATAGGAATACTAATATTTTTTGGTTTAAGCATTGGTGCTATTATTATTCTAAGAAGTAGGGCAAAACCTAAAGTGGTGCCTTATTCAACCATGGGAGTGAGTCAAAGAGGATTCCAAATGGAAGCTAGGACTGAATCTGGATTTTGCTTTAATTGTGGCTCTCGAATTCCCCCGAAAGCGAAATTCTGCAATTTATGCGGAACTTCTTTAGAAGAAATGGCTGATAAGCGAGTGAAAACCAAATCTGATCCTTTCTATTCTGATGATTTCGAAAAGCGTGAATCGGATTTTTCATCTGGTTACGAGAAAGTGACTTGTCCCGTATGCGGAAATATAACCGATCAGATAAAATGCGAAGAGTGTGGGACTCAATTAAAAATGTGGAAATAAACTTGGATTTTGGTTATTTCTGCGCAATAATCAACCATTCAGCTTTCATTCCATCAGGTGAAAGATTTTGTCTCCCCCTTAATAGACGAGGTGAAACTATTTCGTCATATCCGTACTCGATGATGCTCAATCCTAAGTCAAGGAAAAATTCAGAAAAAATTTTATGACAAGGAACCTGATGACCTAAGACAGTGGGATTTCCGACAAAAAATCCAAAGATTCCATTCTTTTTTAGGTACTTACAGACCTTTTCAATGATCGTATGCATATCGAAAAAATAATTATATGTTAGTAAGGTGTATTTCCTATTGTTCCCGTATTTTTTTTTCTCTGTTTTTTCAAGAATTTTCACAATTGAATTAAAAGAATCAATATTTCTCATTTCATCTTTAATAGTATCGATATCAACCTCCCTTTTATTCCCCAATTCCTTTTTTGTTAATTCCCTTACTTT
>JAEOTY010000017.1 GCA_016839625.1 Candidatus Hodarchaeota archaeon | reverse complement strand
TAACTGCATCCTAGGGTTTGTGAAAACCTTAAAGGTCTCTAACAAGGCTTGAGCAATCCGTAATAGAAGCTGAGGAACATAGAGGGAGAAAAATATCCATGTTAACATTAAAATGAGAATTATTAAAGGGATAAACTGGTGAAAAGTTCCTGACACCCCGAAGATCTTCAATAGTCTTGGTCCTATTGTAATAAAAGTTAGGTATGCAGATAGACCTACAATAATCAGTTTCAATGAGTTCCCGATCAATGATTGTGAAGTTAGAAACCGATTAGGAAGTGGGATACCCTCCTGTTGAGTTCGGCGAAGGAGTTTCCATAAATTAATCTGAAAATAACAATAATTTAGCACCAAGATACTGATTGCCCCAGTAATCCAAATTCCAGTATTAGAACGCGCTAATAATGAAAAACTATTACCAATCATAAATTCATTTAATTCTAGAAAATTTTTGGCAGATATTAAAACATCAAGGAATATTCCTCCACCTATAACGCCAAAAAGGAAACTTAACGACATGAGAAAGGCAAATTCCGAACCAACAAGGATGAGTAGCTTTTTGTTTGAAGTACCGCGAAGCTTCAGGTAATAAAACTCCTGACGTCGGTTGTTCAAAAGATGAGGGATCAATGCTAGGAAAAAAACTTCCGCAAGAAGGAATAGGGGAAACAACATTAATAACGAGACGATCCGTGATTGGTCGAAATAGTACAATAACCCTTGGCTATCTTGAACCTTTAGTTCAACCTTAAAGTGTCCCTGTTGAATAATTCGTTGTGCAAAAAAAGTAATTTCTTCCACACCTTCAGCAGTTTGAGGATATCGTGCAATTTCTTCTCGTCGTACACGAATGTAAAGGCTCGGGAAAAACCCTTTATCTTCCATTTCGTAGATAACATTTTCTGAAAGTAGATTAGACGAAAGAAAAAGGCCATCCCCCAGGGTTTCAGGTCGGAAATCCAGTCCGAAAAAAATTTGAGCATCTGAAGGAATACGCTCGTATATCGCATTGATCGTGAGATCGCTAAAAGCCAAGGGGTTGAATCCGTCGAGATATACATAATAATCTGGTAAAAATTGTCTTGCTATTGAGAAATCAATTGTATCTCCAATTTTATAAGTATCATTGGTTTTTTTCTCAATCTGTTGGAGTATTCTCCGAGAAATAATAATGCCTGAAATGCTCTTTTCATTCCCGCTTATATTAAAAGAGACCTGACTACCAGGCTCAAATTGCATCAATGGTAAAATATAATGTAAAAATTCGATGTTGACAAAAAAAGCTCCATTGCTTAAATCATCTCGACTTATGTAAAAATCACTTTGATTCAATTGGGGAGAAACAACATTGAAATCTGGTTCACGGTGGTTTAGATTGTAAAGAAAAATAGAGCGGTGCACGACACAGGAGGTTTCAACTAGTGGTTCTGTTGTTAAATATTCTTGTAAACGATCTATTGCACCCTGTTGATAATATACTTCAGAGACAGATAGTTCAAAACCACGATCGTTAAAAGCAGTATCAACTGCTAATCCTGGGGAGACCTCAAACCATCCAAGCATGGCTATTGTGACACTTAGAATGAGAATTGTAGAAAAGATTACCACCAAGGAGCGAAAAATATTTTTCCGAATGCTTTGAATCACGAATGTTAATGCAAATTTAAACAATAATTTCATGGATAACGTGCTCCATCAACTAAAAGAAGAGTGGTATATTCTTATTTAGGACACCTTAATAGTTGAATCGCTCGTAGTATCAATTTAATGTCTTAATTTTAAAAGGATATGTTCAACGCAAAAAAGATGAAGACATAATTCAACCTATTTCAGCCAAAAAGTGACTTAGGAATCTTATCAAATGATAAAGGATCTTTTTATTTAGAATTTTTCATCTTCGCTAATTAATTTCAATTTATTATCTTATAAATCAACTAAAAATCTCCCCCAAACGCGTAAAACCTGATTCATGCGTTCCTCGCGTAAAAGATCAACCTCACTACCATCGCCAAACGAAAGTTCTAAATCTTCACTTCCTTCACCAATGTAAGTATCCAACAGGTTTTCAGCTGATAAATAATTTAATTTTTCTTCATTAAATTGGAGGATTTCTTCAATAATAAGCTCTTTTAAACCAACGGACATGTCCTTAATGATGGAGTAGCTGGTTTCGAAGAATCCCTTCTGGAAACGCCGCCTGAGCAATAAATCAATCATGAATGATGTATCTATAGCCATAAAGTAGTCCTTTCCGTAAATGAAACGGACTCTGCGAATTTGGGTGGATCCAAATGATAAGAATTTCGGTTTAGATCTAAAGAGAGTAGAGATAAATCCGATAATGGCTGAGAAGTAACCTCCAATCACCAATGCATCGTCAATATTGAAAGAAAAAGGAATGTTTCCACCTCCCTTATGAGAAATCAAACACCAAGCAGAAGGTGGTGGTAATTGTTCAGTCTGTCTTCTCAAATTATAGTGCAGTAAAAGACACTCTTCAAAGGAAAGAATGGAAAAATTGCTACCAGATTTTCCCACAATCGTGTTTATCATGCCATCCTCACGATATTCTGGATTGATGTCTAGGATTATATTCTGGAATTCTTTTTCAATTGTTCTCTTATCCTTTTGATCAAGGTTAGCTATTCTAGAGGCGAAGAGAATTGATGCTTGACCTACTAACACCGCAGTCATCATTTCCTTAATATCCCAAGGGAGTCCCCCTTGAGCTGAGATCAATAAGAGCGTTGTGGAAGGATCACTGATTATTAAAAAAAAACGATCTTGTAAAGACACGATAAAGATTTCTGACGCTTTCAGGCCAGAGTGTTTTCGCAAATCAAAAGTTATACTTGTAATTCCTTCTCCAAATAATTCTAGTCCTAGATTTCCCAGACCTAACAGAAAATTTAATACAATTTTTTGGAATTCAGTACTTGGATTACCAAACGTCCATCTTATTTCCGTTCCCTCTACAAAGAGAGCCCAATTTTCTTTTACATACACAGCTTTAACCTATAATTATTTTAATTTCTTTTTTGTTTTACTACAACTTGAAAAATACCTTCATCTAGATCTGATATAACATATATATAAAAAAAATCCTCTAATACCAAAAGTGATAAAATAAGAAATTTGGATTTTTGAGTGGCCAAAAATGATTGAAAATGTAATTAAACATCTCCCTGCTATCGATTTCCATACACATTTTGCTCTGAGTCCTGTTACACATTTCATTCCAGAAGCGAGAGGTCTTCCCTCATTTACACAATTCATGCAGGCGTTGGATGCTGCTCGAGTAACCGAGGCTGTTTTACTTTGTGGCCCTAAAAAAGGGGCAATGCGTAAGGAAAATGAAACACTAGCTGAACGAGTATTTGCGGTACAGCATCGATTTAAACTTGTAGCATGGTTGAATCCAAAGCATGATACTCCAAATGACCTCCAAGAATTAGTGGAAAATAACAATTTTTGTGGATTGAAGCTACATCCTGTTTTTGATCAGTATCAGCTTACAGATCCAGCAGTAAAACCCTTTATCGAGAAAGCTATTAAACTTGATGTACCTATATTGATCCACACAGGATGGGGGTCTGAAGGTAGGGTTGAGGACATTGGAATATTAGCAGAAGAATTTTCTGATGGAACCTTTATTTGTCTTCACATGAAGGAGGAGTTTG
>JAEOTY010000184.1 GCA_016839625.1 Candidatus Hodarchaeota archaeon | reverse complement strand
TCAACCAGACGTCTTCGATAGAATTCAAAGGAAGTCTTACTGGATCATAACCATAAAGACCTGTGGAAATAGCTTGAACCTCGTATTGGTTATAAATTAGCACATTCGGCATGACATCATACCAGATTTTTTGCCAGGTTTTCAAGTCCTCTTTCACTTCTGTGAGGTCCCGCTTTTCATTAATCTCTCTTATAAGTTGATTTGATTCATTTGCCCGATAATTCATATAACTCCTGCCAAATGAATCTGTACCAGGAGCCCAATACATAACATTGTATCCAGCTGGGGGAATGGCTGTTGATCCATAATTTGCTTGAATAACGTCTCCAGGATGTTTTGCTGGGGTTCCTAGCGACATACCGAAGAAGCATATATCATATCCACCCTCACTGTATTGTCCTACTTCTTGCTTAGTTACTCGAAGGCCTACTCCAGCCCAACTGATGTAATTTAACTCAGAATCTATTCCAATATTGTATAACTCTTCTTTTATAATTGGTACATACCTCTCTTGTATTTGTATAGGACCAGAGGTTGGTATAATCATGTGAACCGTGAACAAGGGGTCTGGATCAAGAGAACTAAACTTAGTCAAAATTAGTCCCATTTTAGTTGGTTGAAGTGTAAAAAGGGAAACTGTGATCAAAAACACCCAAATAAAACCCAATGACTCTCTCATCATTCAATCCAGTAGTTGTATAATTTTACTCTTAAAAAAGCTAGACTTCTGTGCATTAACCAGAAATATTTTTTCATGTATCCTATGAAATCTAATACTTTTAAAAGACTGTTAAAATATGTCATTAAATGAATTGTCTGAAGATCCTTTAGAATTTGTTCCAGAATCAGCTTATTTGACCTGAAAATTTCTTTAAAGATATAATAATGGTTATTTTCTTTTAATAGTTAGTGATGCAATTTGCGTTGATAATAAAGCTTATATTCTACAGAAAAAAGATCTGATTGTAAGGAGACCCCAGGAGTCTTCTGACTGAACTAAGGTGTGACGTAATGAAATCAAAATCTGCCATAAGAATGTGGTTCCATGGCAAGAATATTATTGTCACACAACCTTATTTTAAATGAAAATAAGTATCCCAAATTTTCCTGGGAATTTGGGACTGAAAAGGAGGTTTAAGGCAAGATGTTCTGTGAAACCTGCGGTACCGTACTCAATGTCCATGAACAATGTGTCAATTGTGAAAAGAAACAGTTAGAAAAAGATTTAAGTACTGAAAGACAAAAAAATCTAAGTTCGGAAATAACTGGATAAGGTGAAAACATGACATGAAAGATGATCCACGTTTCTGTCTGATTTGTACGAAACCATTATTAAAACAAGATATTTACGGATTTGTTTTAGTGGTACGTTGCGACCAGTGTAATAAATTAATTCACGAACGATGTTATTTAGAACACCACAAGAGAGACCATAATCTAATTGGGGTAATTACAAAAGAAGATGACGCTAAAAGACTCATTATTCTTGAGTAGTGGTTTCAAGCAAATCAGTCTTGTTGAAACTCCTCTAAAAATCCGTCAATGAGATCTAAACCAGCTAAAAGATATTCCTTCTCTGATCCAATGCCTATACGTACAAACTTATCCATTCCAAAACAATCCCCTGCAACAATAAACACGCTTTTCTCCTCTCTCAATCTGGTAGTCAGTTCTGTTGAATTGATATCCATGTTATACTTCAGGAACGCAACTCCTGCGGCTTTGGGAGGAACGAATTGGAAGAGAGGGTGATGCTTTTTAACCCAATCGGTTAATATAGACAAATTTTCCCTCAGCATAGATCGATTACGGTTTAAAATCTTCTTTCTCGTGAATGGCTGCAAAGTTAAAGTAGCGATTCGATTGCTAAGAATACTCGTCGCAATTGACGTATAATCATGATAAGACCATGCTTTCTCAATGGTTTCTTTAGGGCCGACCAACCACCCAATTCGTAATCCAGGAAGGGCATACGCTTTCGAAAGACCACAACTGACGATGACTTTATCGTAAAGATCCCAAAAACTTGGGGTTTCGTTACCATTTAGTTCAGCTCCCCTGTATATTTCGTCTGAAAAAATCCACGCGTCTGATTCTTTTGCTAAACGTACTATCTCTACCATTGTGTCTCTATCAAGGATAGCACCTGTTGGATTATTCGGATTGCATACCGCAATCATTCTCGTTCTTGGTGATATTAAGGTTCGTAACTCATGAATATCTGGCTGCCATCTAAGCTCTTCCTTTAGATAAAATGGAGTAATACTTACTCCGAAGGAACGTGCAATTCCCCAGATTTGCATATAGTTTGGGAGCATTAAGACCAATTCATCTTCGGGTTCTAGTATACTCCAGATTCCAATGAAATTCGCTTCTGAGCTCCCATTGGTCACTAAAACATTATCTAAATTTGTCCCAGGATAAAGATGGCTAATCGCCTCTCGTAACTCAACTGATCCATTTGTCTGACCGTAACCAAGTCGAATGGAAAGTAATTTTTCTATTTCGTCTTGAACAAGTAGTTCTGTGAGAGAATATGGATGTACACCACTCTCAGTTAAATTATATTTCACCACATTCTCCCAGACAGACTGTCTCCTTTCGAGTTCAAAGGTCTCAATCTTCATTTATTTTTCCTCAAAAAATATGTTTTTAAAAGTTAACAACAATATTACATAAATTAAATTTGTTATTAATTGAATTAGTAGAAGGTTGGGTTGATGACCAAGAAAAAAAACAAACGAATGCTATTAATAACAATATTGTCTGTGATGATATTTGTCAATACAAGACCCGTTTTTACTAATCCAATAAGCACTACTGATTTTTCACAACTACCATCTGGTACTACTGCACCAAATTTCAATTTGACTGATATAATGACGAGCGAAACCTTTTCATTATCTGATTTTGAGGGAAAAACTGTTATTCTTGACCTATTTACAACGCGGTGTGGAGCCTGTGTTCAAGCAATTCCAAGAATAAGAGACATTTACCAAAGCTATTCAACCGAAGATTTGATCATTATCTCCATTGACCTCGATACAAGTGAAAGTGAAGAAATATTGAGAGATTTTATCCTTGAGCACGAGATGGAGTGGTTGGTTGCACTGGATTACAATAGCGTAATTGATAGTAACTATGGGTCAGAATATGTACCTACAATGTACATTATTGACAAGAGCCAAACAGTTGCTTATTCGGAAATAGGATTTAATTTTGAGGAGGTAATCAACACATTAGATCAATTATCACTCGAACCGATAAACCCACTGCCATCATATACGACATCAAGTGACTTTCTTAATTTGTTCATTGGGGTTATAATTGTTGGAATGGGGATTGTGGTAATTTTTACAATTAGTATAGTGTTGTACGTCCGCAATCAACAAAAAAAGAAGGCCGAACTATATAGAGCTAGTCAACTTACTTTCAACCAGCAACAGAGAGCAAAATTGTCCTCAGCTCATGAAGGATCCTTCTCTGACATTTGTCCTAAATGTGGACAACTACGAGAGTTGAATGCTAAATTTTGTGTTTCTTGTGGTTCAGACTTCAGAATGTAAGACCTTCATATACTGCTTTTGAGATTTGAATGTCTTGTACTGCAACACCAGTCAAATCAGCGATTGTTATCTCATCATCAGTTAACCGTTGAAGATTTTTGTTTGATATCATTGTACCAAGCTCTACCAAATCGTCCTTTGTTATTTTACCATCTTTCATGGCATGGAAACACTCACCCCTTGCAGCTGCTTGGGAAATACTATCAACGATAACCCGATCAGCCATTTGTAGAATAGCAGTGTCTAATTCCTGTTTTTCGGGTGTATCTGAACCCAGTGCTGTGATATGTGTTCCTTTTCTTACTTCTTCTACGGTTATTAAAGGCTCTTTAGAAGGTGTACATGTGATAATTAGATTGCACGTGCTAGTAATCTCCTCAGAATTTAAGGTAGTTTGAATATGAAATCCTGAATTTTTCATATCGAGAATATATTTATCTAAGCCCTCTTGATTTCTTCCCCAGACTAACGCGTCTCGACAAGTAACAATGGATTTTAAGTATTCTAGTTGCATTTTTCCTTGAATTCCATAACCTAAAATACCGATACGTTTTACTTTCTTAGGAGCCATATACTTTGCTACAACGGCTCCTGCAGCTGCGGTTCTTACGTTAGTTAAATATCCTTCATCAAGCAAAATACATATTATTTCTCCAGTTTTTTGACTAAAGATTAAATTAAGCCCATTTATTGATGATAATCCAATTTTATAGTTATCATAAAATCCCTGAGCGATTTTAATAACGTAATAGTCACCACCCTTAATATAACCATATTTTATATGACAATCCCCTGGAGGATCTTCGAAAGTCAATTCGCCGATAGGGGGTACCACTACTTTTCCTTGTGAATAAGCTATGAATCCTGCCTCAATCTCTTGGATAGGGTCAATATTTTTTAGAATCTCTTTTATCTGGTCTAATCCTATGATTTTAGTCAATATTCATACCTCTTGAATCCTTTGTAACTATTCAGATAACCCAGCATATTTACACGTTATCTCAACAGATCTTACTAGAGCTTGTGCTGCAAGTGTTGCACTCTCTTTGATCAATTCTCCTTCTTCATCTAGCGTTCCTAATCCAGGTGTTAAGAACATGTTACCGCTGTAGATAGTAGCGCCAGTTCCTACGCCCATTTCATCAAGAGCGACAATCATTGGATTTGTATTGGCAAACATATCCTCCATATTAAAGATAGGAATACCAAATTCGTTATCATCCCATGTTTGTTCGTAATTGAGTTCAGTTCCTCCCATCGTATAGCTCTTTGAGAAAATTAATTTCTCTCTGAACCTATTAGGTTCAAATGATTTGAATTCTTCAACAATAATTTTATGATATTGATTAATCGGACGTTTAATCTTCTCAGGATTGTCACGGAGCATTTTTAAGACAGCGGTTAAACCGACAACGGAATCTCTTCCAGGATCCATCAATGAATATCGTGCTTTACCGTGAGATGTAACTTCTCCATATCTTTGGCCTCCAAAGCCTAAGCCTTTTCGGACTGGAACCATAACCTCCTCCTGCCCTACTATAAGACCAGAGATTGGAGCTCTAGCTGATTTATCCATGCTCCACATCATTATATCTCCGCTTATTTCCTCTGGACCAAGCCCAATTACAGGCATCCCCCCACCTCCATCTATCAAATACGGGAGATCAAATTCTTTAGCGAGGGTTCCAATGCCTTTTTTAAGAAGGGGAATACCATTCCGATCTTTTTCACCATAACCATATCCAGGAGAATCGTACCCAAGAGATGCAAAACCTGAGAGTTGTTCAATATGCCGTTCTGCGACTTGTTCGATTTTGTCAATCGATTTCTGTGCATTGGTCTTTGTCATCAGGGGGACGAGATTGGATTTTATTCCATGGACTTCGTATTTAGTCCCTACAAGTTTCACAAGAACTGAATCAAGATTTGGAAGGCATTTCGATTCTACAGCAAGCTCTCCACTCGTTACTGAACGATCAACTAAAATATTTTTATATTTGGGAGGGAAGGGTCTTCCATATCCAGCTATATATTCAGAGTCCTCACCATAAGGAGCAATAAATCTCGCCCGATAAGTCTCGCCTTTTCTCAAAATGGGAGGAGCCATTAATGTTTCAAAAGCCACTCTTATGGCAGCTTCACAGGTATTAGTTACAGCAGAATCGTAGTTATCCCCATAAATATCTTTAACGACATTTCTCAACTCATCCTCCACCTTTCTTACTGAAATTACTGCCTTGTTGGCATTGATTATTTCTTCAAGGACATAATTGGGTAAAGGCCCAGGACACGACGAACTCCCTGGGTATAATCCAAATGATTCGCTTTTGACTTTGTTTAAACCGATCTCGATTGCGGTTTTACGAGCCTCCTCCTGAATTCTAGGAAAATTTTCATAGATCTCTTGGTACCATTGAAATTTAAAGCTTTTCTTCATTAAAACAACCCCTGAATGAAGTAATAATGAATTTAATACTGAAGAATAAAAAATATTGGTATGAGCACGAAAAAATTCATAAAAAACTGTTAGGATTTAAAAACCCTAACAGAATAAAATATTGAGAAGCGAGTTAAAACGAATACCTAGAAGCATGATTATTAGGATAAATCCGTTTATTAGATCGAGAATTATTAGATCGAGAATTATTTCTCCTATTCGAAGAATACCTTTTCTTTCTTTCGACCTGAATCCTTTCAACCTGAGGGGTTTTCTGTTTTTGGATGGTATTTTCATAGCCTCTAAATATATAAAAGGATTTTTCGTTGTCCCTTTGTGATACTAATGTCAGTGCTTTCCCTGCTTTTCCTGCTCTTGCAGTTCTTCCTATACGGTGGATGTACGCTTTTCGGTTGTCAGGAAGGTCATAATTGTAGATACGTGTAACACCTTGAATGTCTAACCCTCTTGCTGCCACATCGGTAGCAACTAGCACTTTTATTCTTCGTGTTTGAAAGTTGTTGAATCGTTTGGTCCGCTCATACTGAGAAAGACCTCCATGGAGGGCTATAGCCTTGATTCCTGAATTATTTAAGTTTTTAGCAACAAAATCGGTATATCTCCGGGTATTACAGAATATCATTGAAAGATCATTGCTCTTATTTTGTTTTAAAAGATGTACAAGCAAGGAAAATTTCAGTGAATCACTAACAGAAAAATAGAATTGTGTCAACTTAGTTGGGTCAACAT
>JAEOTY010000016.1 GCA_016839625.1 Candidatus Hodarchaeota archaeon | reverse complement strand
TAGTAGGAGAGATAATTCCGGTAAAATTTGACCTGTTTGACTATTCCTAGTTTTTCCAACCTGTGGAGATACTGATTCGCAATGCGAGGTTGAAAGCTAAATTTTTCGCTGATTTGGGCAGAAGTTATATAGCCTGATTTTATGATGTCTTCTAAAATCAACAGTGTTTTTACTTTTTTATACAGAAAAATTTATTCGTTCGTTATCTAACTCGATTAAAACGTACTATTAGCATCATCGGTAATAGGCATAGAATTGCCCAAGGAAACATCAAAAATCCAATAGAGTAGGTGGTTGTTCCTAAGATTTGATTATTTATAGTAAAAAAAGTATCAGAAATGTCCTCTTCCTGTAAACCATTAGAACTCACAGCATGTATTTTAACACAATAAAGTGAACCATTATTTACCAATTTTGTATTCCATTGATATGTAGTTTTTTTGAGGTTTGCTGCAAGTATATCCCAAGTTGTTCCATTATTTGCCGAATATTGGATCGAATAAGTTACCTGATGGTCTAATGAATCTATTGAGGCAAACCATCTAATTGCAACCGTTCCAGACAATGTTTCCCCTCCATTTGGATAAATCAAAGTAGGAATTGAAAGTAAATACACCACGGGGGAGACTTTAGGATAAGGGTCGAGGTTAACAGCGTTAGTTGGATACGAAATGTCCACTATGCCGTCCTCATTTTCATCTGGAGTAATCAAGTCGTCCCAATGGTTGTGGGTGAATTTATTCCCTTCACCTGATTTATCAATAGCTTGAAATTCTCCTTCTATATTATTGTTAATGAAATTGTTGTATTTAAAGGAATTATTCTCACTTCCCTCCAGTTCAACTCCGTAGTTTCCGTTATTATAAATATTATTGCGTATAATAATGTTATTGAAAGCTTCTGTTCCCCAGATGCCAAGATTACTGTTACTTAGAATACTATTTTTACTAATTACGTTTTGTGCTGATTTATGGGCGATATAAAGACCATCTGTGTTATTTATGATTGTATTGTTGAAAATCTCATTCATTTTGGAAGGATGGTTCAAACCCAGATATATTCCAATATAATTCTCGTAAATACTATTATAGGCTATATAATTTGCCTCATCCATCCAAAGGGATACCCCAATGTCATTTTCTTTAATTGTGTTTCTTACTATATTAGTACTGGTGCTATTTTTAAGAAATACACCATATTGATCATTAAATTCCAAGGTATTACTAATAATAGTAATAGAGTGTGATGTATATAGCCCTAAGCCATACCTTTCAAAGAATCCCGTCCAAACATCAAAGGGAAGCCAACCCCACCCATTATTAAAGATGATCGTATGAGCAACGGTACTTAATTCAGAGTTTCGAAAAGTAATACCAAACCTCGAATTATTAACCACAGCATTCGCACGAATAGTGACAGACTGGGAACAAAAAACATCGATACCATGGTGATTTTCTACGAAGCTATTGTTATGAATAAGTACCTCCGAGCTGAAAGCTGTAAGAACCCCAACCGAAGTATCCCTTAATATTTGTCCTGTCACTTGAATACCAGTGCTATTAATAAGAAAAATTTGTCCTGCTCCCGCTGGAGCTGTAATCGCCACTTTATTCTGCCAATAAATCAAAGATTTATTATTTACTATATTGTTGTAGACATCTGTCTGAATGTAATGTTCAATTTCTTCCCCTTCTACCATCATTCCACTGTTTTCAAAGGTATTATTTGAAATAATATTGGATCCTGAAGACTCAAGAAAGATACCATAGGTAGCTCTTGTTAGAGTGTTATCTGAAATAATATTATTCTTGGAAGAACGAAGGTGGATACCATACCAAGTGTTAATAAGAGAGTTGTGGTAAATACAAGCATTACTAACGTTGTCGAGAGAGATGCTCAGACCTAACCCTCCATCGCCTTGCAGATGTAAGTTTCTTATGATGAAATGCAGATCTGTATTTGATACACCGATTCCTGACGCAAGACCAATATTATCAATTATTAATGGATTTTCAACAGTCCCATTTCCTATCCAACCTTTTTGGGAAGCCATTTCATTGAATGCATCATTACCGTCAATGGATATGGGAGAAAAATACTCAACCGCATTGTTTTTTCTCAGTAAAGACAACTGAGAAAATATTTCAATACTTCTCTTGAAATCTTTTTCTCTATAATCGATTTCTTTATCTTGAATATTAATTATGTCTCTTTGATCCCTGTTTAGATCTACTTCTAGGTCTTCTATTGAGAATATAATTGATATTGATAGTAGAAAAACCAGAAAATATGTAGAGAGGTAACTAATCTTTTTTGATCTCATACACCCACCTCTCTTGTCATCTCCACCTTCTCAATCGATTTTCCTTCTTCTTGACATTTTACTTAATTTTTACGTTATTAAGAGTCTTTGGTTATTTAAACATTTCAATGTTTGACGGGGATCATGCTCCTCTTGATGAGATTTACAAAACATGTGAGCCATATAATAACGCAATTATTTACATCGACGATGCTCATGGGGATGGAGTCCTCGGTCGAAACTATTCTGGAAAGGGTCTTGTGGATCACTATGGCTTACAGGGTAAAGTGCACATCGAAATGGGTACCTTTTCTAAGGCTTTTGGGACGATGGGTGGTTCAGT
>JAEOTY010000015.1 GCA_016839625.1 Candidatus Hodarchaeota archaeon | reverse complement strand
TGAGTTAATTGAATTAGTGGTAGTTATTTCTCGGTTTTAAAGAAATCCAAAATTCATGGATCAACTTTCAAATTGAAATTTTTTTTTATGTCTTATAAGGCTGCTACTCTAACAAATACCAATTACAACACACAATAAATATTAAAGATTGATAAATAGTCAGAGATACCTCGTAATTCTCGAGTAGGTACTCTTCAGGTAAAGAAGAAGAAAATTCATGGAGGAAAACGATTATAACTCAAACTCAACCTATATTAGTTACAGGAGCTAGTTCAGGTATTGGGAAACTGGTCACGGAATTTTTAGCCCAGAAAGGTCAACTTGTTTATGCCTGTGCACGGAAAACAAGTGATATTGAGAAGTTGAAAAAGATCAAAAATGTTACTTCATTCCGATTAGATGTCACCAACCCATTAGACGTCCAGCAAGTCGTTACTCGGGTGGAACAGGAAGGGAAAGGGTTATATGGGCTTGTAAATAACGCAGGAGTTGTTGATAGTTGGCCGATCTGTGCTACTAGTGAAGAAATGTTACATCGGGTTTTCAATGTAAATGTTTATGGTCCTCTCCGTATCACCAACGCATTAATTTCCTTTTTAATTGAATCACAAGGTCGAATCATCAATATAAGCTCTGTTTCGGGCATAATTACACCTCCTTTTCTCGGTACTTATAGTATGAGCAAGTACGCCCTTGAAGCTTGGTCAAATGCTTTATCACAGGAATTAAAAGATTATAATGTCAAGGTTAGCATTATTGAACCTGGAAATTATAAATCAAATATTGTCAACGCAGTAATTCCCGTTCTGCTTAAACGATTCCAACAAACTACAAACAGCCTGTTTCAAAAGGAAATTGAATCAATTTTGTCTCGAGAAGATGAGGTGACAAATACAAGGAAAGAACTGCCATCTCCTGAGGAAGTGGCGGACGCTGTGTTAGATGCCTTATTCAATGAACGTCCAAAGCCACGATATTTAGTTATTTCTCAAGTAGAGACCGATTTGTTTCCTCTAGTTCTCAAGGCCCAACTCACCAAGGTTTTCCAACTTTTTAGAGAGAATACTCATGGATTTACCGTAAAGGATTTACGTAATTTATTCGATGAGGTAATAAATGAGAATTGAAGGAAACCAGAACATCTTTCCATTATTGTAAGAAAATAGCCAGAGGCTGGATTAACACTATTTTCTCTCCCATTAACTAATAATATTTTAGATTGATACTTCCTTTGTACGATATTTATTCCAATAAACAGAATACATTACTGTAAAGAACAGTGGACTGAGAAAAAATAGTGTAAAGAACAAAAAAGCCAAGATAACTAACACTAAAGCAATAAATAATATCGATTCATCAAAAATTAAGATAGATAAGATATTTAACAACATAAACCTATTAAACAGAAAGATGCTTAGATAACTTAACCAAATGATGATCATCGAACCTAAAGCCATTCCTGGAGCTTTTAAAAAGAGTTTCCAACCTGTCATAAACGCAGTCAGATTAGCTTCATCGATAACAATTGCAGAGATTGATAGAAAACCTGGAGCTGCAACAAGAGCAAAAATAAAAGAAAATATAATCGCCTCAAACACGTCCCATATTAAGTCCAAGTCTAGGCCACTATTTGAACCTAATATTGAGGGTGCAGCTGCTTTTATTGGAACTAGGATCATCACAAGTAATTGTAATGGAATTACGGCAATAAATACCGTTGTAATCCCTACAAGAGATAAATTCAAAACTTTTGAAAGAACTGTTGTGAAAATTTCTTTAAAAGGAGAAAAATCTCCACGAGCATGGTTATAAGCTATTTTTTGAACTGTACCGACTGAAATTAATACAAAGAGTAGGCCAACACAAAGAAGAATAAAAATTAAGAGAAGGACTAGTGGATTTGAAACAATAAATTCAAACACAGATTTGAGGTCAGATTGATCAATAGTCGTGTTGGATGCCATAATTAAGAGTAAAATTCCCAAAATCACGATTATAGGACTTACCGTAATTAATAGGATAATGATTCCCATACTTTGCTGAATATTAGCCTTTCTCCATAGTTTAACACCTTGCGTGAATGTGGTTAGGAATTCATTCATAAGAAACAACCTTAAATCATATAATACCGTATTTGAGATTTGTCTTGTGATTCTATATTCTCAAATAAAGAAATCGATGTCTTAGTTAATAGAATTAAGATAACGGTACTAATCTTCTGATTCCCATCATTTTTCAGGGAATTCGCTTAGTTATCGAATATTATACCCAAATGTCGTGTGTGTCTCTTTATTTAATTGGATTTCTCGTGTTTTAGTTGAATAAAAACGAGATTAAACAGGTCTCCCTCTAGGCCAGTAGTCTTGGATGATCTCTTTCAAAACACCAGCCAGATGCTCGTCAGTTGTCACTATGAGAGAAATTTTATCTTTTTTTCCAGAACCAATAATGATTTCTTCAGTTCCATCGCGTGCAACGGCATACACATTCTCAAGCTCTTCAATATTCCTTAGTTGAATATTATCTATAGCTTTAAGAGCTTTGAGTAGCTCAGGTGAATCAACTGAAGTTAGAATTTGAATTCTACGTCGGGTTATTAGCTTAATAGCATCAATAGGTAACAGTGACATGCGTGGAACAATTATCTGGATTGTACTTTTAGTACGGCTAAGTATAGCTTCAATGGTTTTCTTTAAATCTTCAAAAGGCTTGATTTGAAAATAAGTATTTTCAACAGCTTCGATTGGTATTTCTCTAGCCAATTCATTGATTTCTTTTAATGAATCGATCACATTCAAACTTTGATCTAGTTTTAGCTCTATCTGATTTGGAATCGAGTCAATTACTTGTTGAAACTCCTTCAAAATTAACGCTTGGGTAAAAATTGCTTTATTGTGAATTTCTGTGGCTATACTTGTGATTGCTTGTCCTAAAGGTTTAGTAACCTTTGTTACTCTGGATTCAACCAAAGAAAGAATCGAGGATAGTTCATTATCAATCATTTCAAAGTGTGAATCTCCCGCAGTAGCTAATATATTTGATATATCTGCTAAACACCCCCAAGCATTCTCAACGAATTGATTCGTAATGGACTGGGTCTCCATTTTTACTTGTTCAAGAAACTCAACCAATGTCTGATTTACATCAGTAAAGAACTTTTCATTATTCTCAAGTAGTAATCCAATAACCCCATTCAATTGATCACTCATAAATTGTTTCTGTTGTAAAGAGGAAGTTTGGAGATGCATTGAGACAGATTTTAAATCAGTAAATGCCTGATTAAAAGATTGATTTATTGTATTAGATAAATCATTCTGCATGGATTCTATTAAAATCTTAAATTCTTGATTCTGTTTATGGAAATTTTGAGTAATACTCTCTGTTAAGGACAAATTAGATGTCGCGAAACTGTTTATTATTCCTTCTATATGATTATCAATTTTCTTCTGGGATGTCTCGAGTTCATTAAGAGTTCGATTAACCATTTTGCTAATATCTTGATACCCACTTTTTCCAAGCGAGACCTTTTTATTTAACCTTTTATCTACCTCATCATTAATTTCTATGAGTCCTGCTTTAAGCTGATTTAATTCTGATTTGATGGTTCGATCAAAGAGGTTGAACTCGTTCGTATTTTGAGCTGAAAATTCTTCTAGGAATTTAGGCAGGTGTCGGTTGAATTCATTTGTCATCTTTTCAATATCCGCGCTCACCTTGCTAACATGCTCGTCTGCTGATGTTAATTGTGTTTCTCTTTGATTTTGAGCATTCGGAAGCGCTGAATCAATAAACGCTGTATTTTGAGAAAGCCAAGTTTCAAAATCAGGAATAATTTCCTGAACTCTTTCTGTCACAGTCTTATTAATTTGATTTTCTAATTTATTCTGAAAATTCGATCATAAGTCAGCTACCTTCACATTCAAATCATCAAGAGTCTTTGTCGTTGCGGATAGAAGGGTGTGATTAAATGATACATCACAAATCTGCAATGTGTTTTTATTAGCTTGAAGGTTTTCATCTATCCCATCCTTAAGTTTTGACTTTTCACCCTCAAATTTTTCTCTAATATGCTCGATCAATCCTTCTAATGTAGAATGAATTTCTTTTTCAAAGTTTGAAAGCTGTTGGCTGCCGTCCTGAACCTGATCGATTAAAAATTGTAAATCAGCTCGCCCTTTTTCCCATCGCGTATTTATTTCATCGTTAAAATGTGATAAAATGGTCTGTATTTGTTGGTTAAGGATTGGACTGATGGCTATAGCTGGAGTTAAAGCATTATATCGGGGAATTGTCCCAGGAACAACCCGAATGAATTTCTTTTTCTCTAATGATTCAAGTAGCTTATCTATTTCAGGTTTAAGATCCTCAGCTAGCAGCATTATCTCTTCTTTAGTTTGGACTAATTTCGAAACCAGAATTGTATAGATCTGGCCTTCTTTGGCAGAAAGGCCCAATTTTTCATAAACTTCTGCTGACATATTCATCAATCCTGAGAATAACGTTAAAGCTAATAGAGTTGCGAAGTATCAAGAGTTTGCTCCTCTTATTATTTTCCCTATTCTTTTTACTTACAAATCTGAATGATTGCTCAATAAAGTGATTCAAAAACTCGAGATAAAAAATGATAAATTAGGACGAAATACTGATTTAAGATTAAACTTCTGAGTAAATCCTGTGGTATTTCTAACCAATATTTTGTAACGAACGTCGTCCATGGCTGGATTGATAAGCTGAGCTTAGAATTATCCTAGAATAAGCTTTGCTTGGATAAAGAAAGAGAAAAAGCTAACTGTTCTGGGAAAGCCAATCTTCTAAATCTCTTTAATTACCTCCTTAGAATTTTACTGGTGTTTTTTTTTCAATCCAGTCCTTCATAACATCCAGAGCGAGTTTCATATTGCCAACTTGACAATGAAGTTCAGCTTGTTCCTCATTAGTAAAAAGTCTGCAAGTAACTGACTTAGCATTGGTCAGAACCTCTTTCTGCTTCTCTAATAAGTGTGGAGGAATAAAATGGTCCTCCTCTCCTGCTAAAAGCAGTACATCTTGTGTTATCTGGGTAGGTTTGTGATTTTTCACATTATACTTTTCCATTTGTTTAAAATATTCATAAGGGCTCTTTACGCCATTTATATAGGAGCCAAAATTTACCAACCAATCAATCGTGAAATCTTTTCTCATTTGACGTTTTACAAGGGAATTAAGAAAAAAACTCGCTCTTGTTCTGAGCATTAATTTGAAGATCGAACGTGCAAGGAAGTTCTTCTTGGAGAAGAAACACTCATAATAGTCATAAATGATGTCAAACGCGATAATACGAGATACACGGGGTTCAAATGCTGCTGCTCGGAGAACTAACCATCCTCCAAAAGAGGTTCCAATTAAAGTAACATCATTAAGCTCAAAAAAATCTAGAACTGTTTTGACTGGTTTTTCCCATTCAACGATGAATGGTTTCCCATATTCATACAAGGCCTCACCCTGGCCTGGACCTTCAAACAAGAATATTTCATATCCAGCTTTTACTAAATAGTAAGTTATTGCTAAAAAATCTTCTAGGATCGAGTCCGATCCTCCAAACCAGACAATTTGGCCTTTAACGTCTATTTCAGGTTTCAGATGGATTGCCCGAAGATAATACTCTTCGTAAGGGATCTCAAAAGTTTCTATTTCCTTACTAGCTTCTATCGAGTAAAATAGCTCAATGAATTTACTGAAATTTTTCCCCTTATCGACATCCTTTGCAGATGTGAAAAATTCTGCAAAGCGATGAAAATAAGCTGCTTCCTCAATTCGATGCTCTTTAAGTGCTTCTTCAGCACACTCAAGCATGATTTTTTTGCCATCTTTAACACTCTTGATTCGTGGTACAACTCGCTCGATGTCCTCTAGTTCAATTAGACCCACCGCAAGGGCCCAGTTAAGATGCATGTTCAGATGTCCATCTGGATGCAAATTCACAATACCAACAGGAAACTGATAGTCCTTATACTTTAGCAATTATTTCAAATTCTCCTAATATGTTTTTGATGAATCATTTTCACTGAAATATATTCAATGAATACTATTCAATACATATTTATAACCATTCGTTTAGCGGTAATTATGATCTCAGATCTGATATTATACATCTCAAAGTGGTGATTTCGGAAATTGGCCCCTAAAAAAACACGTCAAGAGAGTAAGAAAGCAACAATTCAGAAAATAGTTCGTACAACAAAAACGATGATTCTTAGAGATGGTTATAATGCAATAACCACGACCAAAATAGCAAATGAAGCTGATATCAGTGTTGGTATTATATATAGCTATTTTCCAGAAGGAAAACCAGCCATAGCAAAAGAAATATTTAAAGAAGGGATTATTGAGCTAATTGATGATGAAATAATTTCAGATTTAAATGAAGACACCTTTCCCCTTTTTATTAAGCGAATAATAACCAAATTTGTTTCTCAACATAGAGAGAATGAATCTATACTCATAGCAATGTCAATTGCTGTTCTCACAAATGAGGAAATCTTTAGAGACTTTTTATTTCTCAATCAGACTGAATTCGATAAGGTAACTAATTTAATCTATGCAATGAAAGAACTGGGGTTGTATAAAGATCCAGTCAGTGCAAGGACTGGAATACTTTTATTGAAAGTTATAGATACCCTTATACACCATCATATCGTTTTTGAAGAGATTTTTGAGAATGATTCGGAGTTAATAGAATTTTTAACAGAATTTGCATTAAAAGCGCCGACGTTTAAAACTTTACAATGAAAATTTTATCTAAGTATTCTTCCTCCTTTTCACTCTATACTAATTACTACTCGACCAGAAGAATGACCTGTTTCATAATGTCGATGAGCTTCGGTAATTTGGCTTAATGGATAAATAGTATCAATCAGTGGTTTAATTTTACCATCTTCGATCCAATTTCTAATAAGTTCCATAGCTGAAGCACTTTCATCTGCAATTCCATTTTTGAATTGCTTATTTTTCGTTATAATATGAAAAATATTTCTTGGACTATTAACAGGATTATTAGAAATGTAGATTCCATCAGAAGTTAGAATACTCTTGCATTTAGAAAGATTCTGAACTGCGACTACATCTAATATAATGTTATATTGAATATCATTTTTTGTATAATCTTCCTTGGAATAATCAACTACATGATCTGCTCCAATACTCTTTACTAATTCAATATTTTTTGGTGTACAAACACCAGTAACTTCCGCACCATAAACATTCTTAGCCATTTGAATAGCAAAAGTGGCTATTCCTGACGAACCTCCAATAATGAGGACTTTTTGACCTTTTTTTGGTGTCGCTAAATCTCTAAATGCTTTTAATGCTGGTGCAGAACCACCTGGGACCGCAGCAGCTGCAAGAAAATTCAGATTTGATGGTTTTTTTTGCCAAATGACATTCTGCATACTCGATTAATGAATATCCGAGGTTAGAAAAGAAATAGTTGGTAGTCGAATAGATTCTTTTTCGTCAACTCTGTCAAAGACTGGATTCATTTTAGCGTCCCAATTCCTTCCATGATTACATTTAGGTAAGGTTCAAAGGAGGAGCATTCTCGAGATGAAGGAATTTCTTGATAGTAGACCAATTATAGAAATAAATGAAGAATAATCCGTTAGATACTATGATAATCGATATCAGCACCAATCCCCCTATCAAAATTAGTTCTTGAATCGGAACCTCTGGATGAAGAAAAGAGTTCGCTAGAAATGTCCATAGAGTTACTAAACAGACACTGATGAATATCACAATCGGATTGAACCTGAAATATTGTTCTTTAACATGATTATCCAACATTTTTTTAGTACTTAGTAATTTGAAATACGGAACATTGCTTGGTTTCCCTTCTAAGAAGAAATGCTTCCAAAAAGAGGCACTATATATCATTAAAAGGATTACTAAAGGTGGGATAAATTCACCAAAGCCATTTATTATAAGAAATGCGAATAGAATAATCCCAGTAACAGTTAACCAAATTCCTAGAATAAATCTTTCTTGAAAGTTTTCAATTACTTGGTTGTATTTTTGTTTAGAAGATTTCAATTTATTCAAGTACAATTCATCAATAATGAATCCTATGATAAATGCGACAATAAATGCTGGAATGAATGAAAGTATCATTGATAATGCCAACTCTTCTGGAAATGGAATCCCCCAGCTTCTGACATGAATATCAGGAAATAATAATGAAAAAACCGAAATCCCAAACGAAGCGTAAAATAAGATCTGAAAGATTACAAGACCGAACCAGCAGAATAGAAAAGTGCTAAAATAGTTATGATCGATTATTTCTTGTTTAATACTTTGAGGAAGATCTTGTTGATCAAATAGATTCCGTCCACAACTTTCACAATAATTGCTGGAATTGATGTTTGATGTATAACAATATTTACATATAATTTGATGATTTACTTTCTGTGGTGACTTTGAAACAGGAGTAGTACTTCTAAAAGTACTAACAGGTTCTATTGATGAACCATTCTCTTTCATTGTGAAGGTCGTTTGGGAATCTTTAGTGAACGATAAAGTTTGGATAATATCAGTTGGTGAGCCGATCTCATTCAAAATCTCTAATGTAGTTTCAAAACTAATTATATGATTTTTACTTGTATGATCTTCAATATACTCATTGATAAAGTAGTATAATCCCCTGACTATAAAACCTTGTTTCGTTTGAGGAACTCCAGAGGTTTCCAGTTTATTCTGAAGTTTGTTAAAATATGAATGTATTAAAAATACCGCGTCTTCAGTAAAACTCTCTGATAACGAATTTATCATCTCTGATACATTCAACTGTTTATTATGTTTCATTTTTGCGTTCCTTTATTATACTTCATTTTTATCGAATATCAGTTCTTCAAATAAATACCTAGTGTCCTTCCATTCATTTAACATTCGTTCTCTTTCTTCTCTGCCCTTTATAGAAAGAGAGTACACCGCTTTCACCTTTTTTTCGGAAATTTGCTGGATATCTTGTGAAAGAAAGCCTTGATTCAATAGTTCATCTATTTGATCGTAGATTTTTCCCACTCGAAACTTGAATTTTCCTTCTGTGATCTCCTTGACACGTTTTAGCAATGAATATCCGCTGTGAGCTCCATCATGATGTAAAAGACTGAGAATGAGGAGAAGAGACATATCTTTACCTATATAAGTGCTTAAGTTAGGTATTTTAGACACAGGAAACTCACTTTCACTCTGATTCACTAATTATCACTTTTTTTCTCTAGAAGAACTCTGTTCTGTAACTAGATAAAGAACTATTTATATGTTCCGATTTCGGAATATTATGTATTCGAGCTATTTTAGCTTTGGACTATTTTTTTGAAAAATATGTAGAAAAAAGATCTATAAATTTGAAAATAATGATTAATTTAAAAAGTGAAAGAATAGAACCAGAAATATATAACTTTGAGATGTACCTTTTAACTGTTTAAGAATCATCATCGTTAGTTGAAGGATGAATAGAGTGTTATCAAAAAAGAAAATCCTTGATAGTTTAGTAGCTGAACTTCCTTTCATCAAAAAGACCTATCAAGTCAACAAGATCGGATTATTTGGGTCTTATGCTCGTGATGAACAGAAAGAAATAAGTGACGTCGATTTACTCGTTGAATTTGGCACCCCGATAAGTTTTTTTACCCTCTTCAAGTTAGAGGATTATTTATCCGATAAACTGGGCGTTAAAGTCGAAATAATTACTCCAGGAGCTCTAAAAGAGCTAACAATTCCTACAATAATGAGGGATGTAATATATGTCGAATAGGTCCCCCAAATTGTTTATAGATGATATTATAAAGGCAATAAGCAAAGTAGAGCTTTATATCAAAGGGATGACATTTGAGGAATTTGAAAAAGACAATAAGACAATTGATGCTGTTATAAGAAACCTAGAAATAATTGGGGAGGCAGTAAAAAATCTACCGAGTGAAATAATTGAAAAATATCCAAGTGATGAATGGAGAGGAGCCATAACTATGCGCGATAGACTCATCCACGGATATATTGGAGTTGATATTTCGATTGTTTGGGAAACAATTACTACTGATCTTCCTAAATTGAAAAAGCATGCTGAAAAAATCTGGGAAGAACTTGATAATTAGTATCTTTTAATTTTTATCTTTAAAATTGTCGTCAAAGGCTGGATTATTGAGAAGATGGGCAAATAATCTAGTAAAAAGCTTTAAAGATAATAATGCAGATTTTATTAAAGATTAATTTTACCCGGTCGATTCTAATATAACTCGTTTGAAATTCAAATCAAAGGTGTTATTTTGTAAAACAGATCATTTCTCAACTAAATTAAAAAATATCATAGAAGGTTTATTTATGGAGAAAAATGAAAATATTTCTTTTGTAATTTTTCCTTACAGGTGGATTGTGTTAGTACTTTTTATGTTTGTTGGGATTATGACCCAAATTATCTGGATAACCTTCGCGCCAATAATGAATGAAGTAGCTGGTTATTATAATGTGAGTAGTGACGCGATTTTGTTACTAGCAGCGAGTTTTATGATTATCTATATCCCAGTGAACTTTCCTGCTTGTTGGTTAATCGAAAAATACGGTTTGAAGTGGGGAACTGGAATAGGGGTCACACTCACAGGTATTTTTGGCTTTCTAAGAGCATTTACTGGACCTAATTTTCTCTTTCTTTTACTTTGTCAGACAATGGTAGCTATTGGTCAGCCTTTCGTTTTGAATTCATTTACAAAACTTGCTGTCAACTGGTTCCCAGAGGAAGAGAAGGTCACTGCGACTGGTTTAGGAACTATGGCATTATTTATTGGGATAATTATTGCAATGATAGCTACTTACCCCCTTTATGAAACTTATAGTATAGAATTTGTATTACTTGTCTATGGATTGTTATCTTTGATTTCAATGGTTTTGTATCTGTTATTTGTAAGAGATAAACCCTCACAACCACCGAATCCATATTTCCGTGAAAAAACATTCCAAACTAAAGGAATCAAAAATCTCTTTATGAATCGAGATTTCAACTTACTCGTCTTTTTACTTTTTACTGGTTTAGGGATATTCAACGCGTTATTGAGTGCTATAGATGATATTTTCAGTCGATTCTCTCCTGATACTGGGATAATTGGGGGACTGATCATAGTAGGCGGAATTTTTGGCGCAGTTATCCTTTCTTCACTATCAGATAAATTAGGTAAACGAAAAATCTTTTTGAATGTTGCTTTAATAGTAAGTACACCTTTAGCACTACTACTGGGGGTTACTGGTGCTGGTGATTTTGTATTAACATTAATACTAGCTTTTATCTTTGGTTTCATTTTAGTACCAGCTTTACCTGTTGGACTAACTTATGCAGCTGAAATAACGCATCCTGTTCCCGAAGAAAGCTCCAATGGTGTGCTAATGATGTTTGGCCAGTTAGGAGGGATATTATTCCTAATAATGCCAAATATGATTCTATTTGCAGGCGTCTTTGGTATAGCAGCAATTGTGAGTCTTTTAATGAAAGATTCAGATGCCTATAAACTGAAAAATGACCAATAACTCTTTTCCCCCTTTTTTATTTTCAACATCGTTAAACCAGCTTTCTTCCTAACTTTTTCAGTTTTTTAACGATCTAATTTTAGAATTAAACAAGTGAACTTTACTAAGAAACCTCCGATCACTTATTATAACATTCACAGAAGAATTTTACTTCCTAAGTTCGAAATTATGAAATGTACAAGACAATATTTATCATAGATATTCCGAAAGAATTATATACACAAATGGGAATTTTTAAGTGGGTAAGACAAAATGGGCGAAAAAATAAAAGTTGATGATAGAGGACGGATAACTATTCCTACGAATTTACGTGAAAAATATGGTATTTTTCCTGGTGATGAATTGAACGTTGAAGATTCTCAGGGCAAGATTTTCTTAAATCCCGTACGGCAATCAATAAAAAAGCTGAAATACGGTCGAAAATGGAATACACAGGCGTTTTTTAAGACTGGTGAAGTAACTTTTGAAGAATAAATCAATGATCAAAAAATTAGTGGATATCAACTGCTATGCAATTAATCTGGTTGATGATCATCCTGGATATGCCTATGTTGAACCCCAAATTACAGCGGGGTTACAAGGAAACTTCAAATTGGTCGTACTAGATGTGGTTCCTTTTCGTGTTCATTGGATTATGACGAAGCGTTGGCAATTTGATAAATTCGAAGCACAGGAGGTCATTTTGAACTTTATAAGAGGAAATCCAAACATTCAATATATTGGTTTGGATTATAATGCCATTAGTCAGGCATTTGAATTAACAAAACGTCTTCATCATGATTTATATGACTGTTATTACTTAGCAGGTGCAATATCGTCAAATTGTCAATCAATATTAACAACTGATACTGATTTTGAGAAGCTTTGTCAGAAATTACGAACACTAGAGAAATTAAGTATAGAATATGAAAATCCTGTACCTAAAAAGATTTTAACCGAATTTTCTCAGTTTTAAACTAAAAAGGAAGCATTCAATGAAGTTTGAAAAAGAAAGTTCCTAACTTCGCAAAAGACTGTTTTGATAATCTGTGGTTAAAAAATCAGGAAGGAGATTTTAAAGCATCATAGAATTTGGCAACAGGTTAATGAAACGTTCAAAAATGGGAAAATTTCCAATTGATAATCAAATTGCCCAATTATTTGTTACATTTTTGTAATTAGGATCCTCCCAATTATTTGTTGCGGGAAAATTGACATGAGGAGGAAAGGGGGGCCATTCAGCTTCGGGATTGTAATCAGTTCGTATGATTTTTCCTTTGTTCCAAAAAGAATCAAACTCATCTGGGTAATAACCTGTAATAAACATTGATTCTCTCTCTAACGAAGGATAATAGCCCTCTTTCTCACGGTCATCTTGATTAAACGCAACGAAACATAATGGTTCAATGATCTGCCCCTCAATCTCTCCTACTTGATAGGTTTGACGAGTATGCATAAGAGAAATCCCATAAATATCTACAAATGGTAATAATTCTTCGATTATGTCAGGAAACACATGGAAACTCATAAGAACGATGATAATCCTTCCTCTCAATTCTCCAATTGTAGGCCAAGAGCTTCCAGATCCACCAAATTGTTGTAGATATTCTTCCTTGGTATAAAGCCTTTTCCTTCTACTGGGGTTTTTTTTCAATTCAAGTGCATTGGATATTTGCTCATTAAATCGAATAAGGCCGTATTTCTTGTGAGGACGATTATTTCTATCTTGGAGATCTTTTTTGATATCTAAAAAAATGGTAATAGGTGCATGATTTGGCTTTCCTTTTGACCAGTTATTTATTACTTCTAGCCAGTCTTTAAGGTTATTACCACGTGGATTTCCAGTAGCTTTATGATTTACTTCATGTCCAGGGTTCCAATGACCGACCTTAAAGCTACCTTTACCTCGAAAAATTTTCAGACGAGTTAAAAATCTCGTTATTCTTTCAAATAGCGTCCAACTATCATGAATATCTAGCTCAAAGCCTCGGATTCCATAATCAAGCTGATGTATTAATGACCACCGATAAGAATTATGGGTTGTCATAAAAATGCCCTTGTTATAAGGTTGATTATCAGATATTCCATCAGTCATTAGTTTTCACCTTTAAATCTTAAGAATGATAGAAAGATAGATATAATACAATACACTGCACTTTATAATATCTTCGCTCATATTATGAGTTTGAGTAGAGAATATCAAACAAAAGTTGGGTTAAGAAAGTACAAACGTAGTTAAGTTAAGATCGGTTTTTTACTCTAGAGTAACTGGTTCCTAGTATTTAGGCTGTTTCTGCCAGCTTATTTTTCAGGATAATGGATTAATATTCTAAACTTCGTATTAGCAATTCATCGATACTTATCCCAATAAACAGAATACATTACTGTAAAGAACAGTGGACAGAGAATAAATAGTGTAAAAGACAACAAAACCAAGATAACTAACAGTAAAACAAAAAATAATACCAATTCATTGAAAATTAAGAAGGATAAGATCTCTAACAACATAAACCTTCCAAACAGAAAGATGCTTAGATAACTTAACCAGATGATGATCATCGAACCTAAGGCCGATCCTGGAGTTTTTAAAAAGAGTTTCCAACCAGTCATAAACGCAGTCAGTTTGACTTCATCGATAACAATTGCAGAGATAGATAGAAAAGCTGGAGCTGCAACAATAGCAAAAATAAAAGAAAATACAACAGCCTCAAACAAGTCCCATATTAAGTCCAAGTCTATGCCACTACTTGAACTTACTATTGAGGGTGCAACTACTTTTATTGGAACTAGAACCATTACGAGTAATTGTAATGGAATTACGGCAACTATTACCGTTGTAATCCCTACAAGAGATAAATTGAAAACTTTTGAAAGAACTGTGATGAAACTTCCTTAAAAGGGGAAAAATCTCCACTAGCATGGTTATGAGCTATTTTTTGAACTGTACCGACTAAAATTAATACAAAGAGCAGGCCTACACAAAGTAGAATAAAAATTAAGAGAAGAACTAGTGGATTTGAAACTACAAATTCAAACACAGATTTGAGGTCAGATTGATCAATAGTCGTGTTGGATACCATAATTAAAAGCAAAATTCCCAAAATCACGATTATTGGACTTACAGATATTAATAGAATAATTATTCCTATACTTTGCTGAAAACTAGCCTTTCTCCATAGTTTAATTCCTTGCTTGAATGTGGTTAGGAATTCGTTCATAGTTAAAACCCTTAAATCATTAGATACCGCGTTTGAGATATGTCCGGTGATTTTTATTTTTTCAAATTAAGAGCTAAAATATTTCTGTTAATAAATTTAAGATAATGGTAATAATCTTCTGATTTCTATCATTCTGCAGGTAATTCGCTTTAGTTATGGAAAGTATTATACTCAATTGCTGAAAAAATACAATGAAAAAAGAAGCGGGAATATCTAAGATTGTCATCTACTCATACTCAGGTATAGCGTATCCCAACTTTAACAATTAAGAGAATAAAACCCTTTTACATAATTTCATCTAAAATTACTTTGTTTTTATAGATAGTGGATGAAGAAGAAGGATCTCCTACATATTTAAATAACTAAAACTTTTTGCTTATCATTGGAACTTGGAAATGACTAAATCAGATAAGAATCAACGAATCAAACATAAAACTTCCCGAACAGCAGAAATGACTTGCGTCAGTAGAGCAGCTTCATTTTATGAAAAAAACCCTTTATTACAATCTGCAGATTATCTCGCTCCAAAATTACTTCCAAAATGGGTATATTTCTTAATAAAAAACAGATTTCTAAGAAAAATCCTTCTGAGATTATTTGCCCCTCATGGAATTTATGAATATGTCATTTCTCGAACCAAATTTATTGATGAAATTTTTAAGAGTGCCTCTCAAAAAGGAATTAAGCAAGTCTTGATATTTGGCGCGGGATTTGATACTCGTGGGATTCGTTTAATTAGACCAGAAGACCAGATAAAAGTTTTTGAATTAGATGTTCCAAAAACCCAACGAGCAAAAATTAGTCAATATCGGAAGAGAAATATTTTAGTTCCTGATCATCTAGTTTTTATTCCTATCAATTTTAATGAAGATTCATTAGAAAACAAGCTCAAATTGAACGGATTTGATTGGAATATTCCAACCTTATTTCTTTTAGAAGGTGTATTAATGTATCTTCAACCCGCTGCGGTAGATTTTACGTTTTCTACAATCAAGAAATATGCTGTAAATAAAAGTGAAATAATTTTTGATTATATCCACAAATCTGTTTTAGATGGAGAGTATCTCTATTATGGTGAAGAAAATATCGTTGATACAGTTAAGAAAGCGAAAGAAGAATGGCATTTTGGTATTGAATCGAGAAATATCAATCCTTTTTTAGAAAATTATGGTTTTAAGATTATCACACATTTGAACTCAGAGGACCTTGAAGGAAGGTTTCTTACAACGGAATCAGGTGAATTGATTGGTAAAATAAATGCGACTCATTGCATTGTTCATGCTAGTTATATGAAACACTGACACAAACAGTTAGAATAATCAAGTAACTCATAATGAGTAAATTCTCTAAAAGATAAAAAAAAGGCTCTATGTAATCATTTGTGACCTTGGTCCTCAAAAAGCTGGATTCACACTCATAAGAAAAATGTTAATGGATCAAAAGATCAATAAGAATGAACTAGATTGGTGGTTTTGAATCCTTTCGCGACTCAGTTGCGGGTTTCCCGTCAATACCCCAATGGGCTTTAGGGATTTCGTGAATAATGACTTCTACTGCTTGAGTGGGAATTCCCATTTTCACGAAGACATTCGTAATGCCCTCAATTATTTCCTTAATTCTCTCTTCAGAGATCCCTTTCCAAATATGGACATGTACAACAGGCATATTACATCTTCTCATTAAATTTACTATTCGTTATTCATCCAAGATCCTCTTGTTTTTGCGCTACTTGCTTAATTCCTTACATATTTAAAACTTTAGAGGTTATATTCTTTTCAGCAAAAAAAGAATTCTGGTCAAATGGATAACTCTTTGAAAAACTGATGAGCATAATAGGTATCATACAAATAATAAAACATAGAAGTTATTAATCAACTTCGAATTTTGAAGCTAGTTTCACGATAAGAAAGATAACAAACGCTATTATAATGAACGTGATCATCTCTCCGAGGAAATGTCCAATCAGGAAGTCAGCAGTCCCAATTGAAAGAATTATCTGGTTCCAAGGGACATCTGTCGCTCCAGGAATGAGCTCGAAAATGGGCATGATGAGATCTTTAACAAGTGCTTGAACGAGAGTACCTAAATAGATAGCCATAATGAAAGCTACTGCTAATCCCAAAACTTTATAATTCTTGAGAAATTCTTTAAACTCTTGTAAAATATTTTTTGACTTTTCTTCAGACTCAGTCGCCATTTTTTCACCTCAGGTATAGAGAAAGAAAACTAGGTATTGATTTCTAAATAATTGTCTAATAAATTTTACTACTTCTTGGGATTGGTCATTTTTTTTGACTTATTGGTTAAGCAGACACTGAAGTATCAGAATAGTAAAATAGTATGGTTCGTGAAATTCAGAAGAATTGACTCAGTAAGCTTTAATGTCGCAAAAGGCTGG
>JAEOTY010000183.1 GCA_016839625.1 Candidatus Hodarchaeota archaeon | reverse complement strand
TTAATGGATGCTACACCAATAACACTAGGTCAGGAATTTTCAGGATACGTTACTCAAATCACAAACAGTATTACTCGTATTAGAAATACTTTGCCTCACTTATATGAACTAGCGTTAGGAGGTACCGCAGTGGGAACAGGGTTGAATTCTCATCCTGAATATGCGGAGCGAGTTGCAAAGCGTATTGCAGAGCTTACAAATTCTCCGTTTAGAACAGGAAGAAATAAATTCGAAGGTTTAGCAGCTCACGATGCTATTGTTGAAACAAGCGGGACTCTTAAAGTTCTGGCAGTCAGCTTGATGAAGATAGCTAATGATATTAGGTGGCTTGGTTCTGGACCAAGAACTGGTCTTGGTGAGTTATTTCTCCCTGTAAACGAACCTGGATCTTCAATAATGCCAGGAAAAGTCAACCCAACCCAACCAGAATCAGTTACTCAGGTTGTGACTCAAGTCTTAGGTAATGATGTAACGATAGGCTTTGCAGGTTCACAAGGTAACTTTGAACTTAATGTGTTTAAACCAGTGATGATTTATAATCTATTACAGTCAATACAATTACTTACAGACGTTTCAATGAATTTTGCTGATCGATGTATTAAAGGCCTCAAACCAAATAAAAAGAAAATTAGAGAGAATTTAGAAAAGAATCTCATGGTGGTAACAAGATTAAGTCCAATCATAGGTTATGAGGCTGCAGCTGAAGTAGCACAAGAAGCATACAAAACAGGAAAAACTATTAAGGAAGTTGTCCTTGAAAAAGGTTTAATAAAAAAAGAAGCAGATGTTGACAAAATACTTGATCCAACAAAGATGATATCACCAATATAATCATCAAGAATAAAATATTTCAGTTCAAATCATAAGGAAGACATTGGTTATCAACATTTTTGGTGAATTGGCTTGAATAAATCTTTTTGAGTTAAGGATTTTAATTGTTATAAGGTGTTATTATCGTTTGCGATAATAGATCATCACAAACCACCCTATTTGTAAAAAAAATCCAGTGATTAGAGAACTCCATCCAGAGAAGATCAACAATTCAGTATCAATTAATTCTCCAAGCAGAATGATCAAAATTCCGCCAATAATAGCAAAAATTGGGGGATTTCGAGCAATTAAATCATAAATAGCATCTATATCTGATTCTGACATTAGAATTTCCTCACATATTCTTGACTCATTTAGTTAAGTTGCTTTTTTCAAGCGATTAGGTATGTTATTCCAAATATCCTTATTTTCTCTAACTAAGAATTCAATGGCATCAGAAAAAGTGTAAGCAGGTTGATTGCTTTCTATTTTTAACCGATTCAGTATCTTACGAGTATCAAGTCTTAATAAGATTGTTTTTGGCTTTTCATGCAATATACGGGAATTCCCCTCGTCATCAGGAGTTTTTGACTTAATCCGATGCCTTTCTTCATCAAAAGTCAATAGAGCTTTCTCAAGACTTTTTGACCGATTTTTTATCTTTTTGTTCATTAAGATGATAACGTCACTGTAAGACTTTGCATCAAGCTCAAATTTTGCCCATCGGAGAAGTTCCCACGCACGGTTAGAAATTTTGATGTTTTGAGCATTTTGTGGCAAAATATTAACCTCAAAAGCATTGACTTACATTTTCAATGATTAGAGATACTTTAACCTTTATATAGGTTTCGGGTGTTACGGGTATTTCGTAAGCTTTAAATAGCGCATGTGGTACGTATATTACATGAGTTTCTTGTAAAGAATAAACTCACGAAAAAAGTAAAAAAGTGATAAATAATGAGTGATTTTGAAGATTTAGACTTCGATGTAGAAGAACAGACAACAATTCAATCTAAAACCCCTACACAATCTAAGACTCCAATTACTGGTATTACTGCTGGACCAAAGAAGAATGTATTTTTTAAATCTACTGTTGGACCTGAACGAACTGAAAAACTCAGTGTAGGAGAGAATACACCAGTTAGAGATGTCAGAGACACCTTAGCCAACATATTTGGCTTGAATCCCAATGATTTTCACTTAAGTCACGCTGGCCGCACTTTAGATGAATCAGCTCCCATTGGTGACTATAGTATCGATAATGGCGACGAAATTCTATTGATTCCCCATAGTACAGCAGGATGAACAGCTTTCTTTCTCGGTTTTATAAACTGAGAGAAAGAAATCATCCTTTCTTTCTCATTACCTCAGAGAGGTTGACTCGATTTCCACTATCGAAATTTCTCGAAAAAGAAATCATACACTAATTAGGAATGATTAAAATGATTGAACCCGATATTTATTCACCAGTAAAGAGCAGTTCTATAAAGCTTTTTTACCAGATTAAATATTGTAAAATGCTTCCAACGAAGAAAATTGGACTGGAGTCTTATTCAATGTCTGAAAATGAGGATTTTGATGAATTAGAAATTGAAGAAGAGGAAGAAGAAATTGTAGAAACTCAAATGAAAACCAAAGTGCCTAGTGGGGCCCGTATAACACTGTTCTTTAGATCGACGATAGGAACAGGTGAAAAATTGGAAAAACTCACAGTTGATCCTGAAATGGGAATTTCAGAGTTAAAGGAGACACTTGGAGGAATTTTTGGTCTTGATCCACAGGATTTTCATATCTCTATCAGTGGTCGTACCCTTGATAGAGATGATGTGTTATCTAATTATGAGATTGAAAATGGTTTAGAATGCTTGATTATTCCTGTTTCAACGGCAGGATTCGATTTTTGAAGTTGAGTGACATGTCAAATGTGTCAGATTTCACTAGTGAAAAATTCACTGACGAAGAAAAGCGACGCTTTGATCGCCAATTTCGCCTTCCAGGATGGAGACAAGAAACTTTAAAGAAAAGTACAGTTCTAGTTGTCGGGATTGGTGGACTTGGAGTTGAAGTTGCTAAAAATTTAGCAATGGTCAGTGTTGGAAAATTAATTCTAGTGGATCTTGATACAATTGAATATTCTAATCTCAACCGCCAAGTACTATTTATTGGAGCACCAGAAGGAGTACCTAAAGCAGAATTCGCTGCTAAACGACTACGAGAAATGAATCCTTTTATTATAGTTGAAGCATACAATTGTGCTTTACAAGACCTTCCCCCCCAGCTATATTATGAAGCGGACCTCTATATCGCAGGTTTAGACTCAATTGAGGCCCGATCAGAATTAAATCGAAGAGCTATTCACAATCACAAACCCTTAATCGATGCAGGAACAGCAGCTTATAATGGCCACGTCTATTGTGTGTTTCCTTTCAGTAACGCGTGTTTAGAATGTGACCCTTTAACCGAACGGGAACAAGATCAGTTGGGTGCTTGTACATTGGTTGGTGCGCCACGTAAACCTGCACATTGTATTCTAAAAGGACAATTACAATTTGAACAGAATCATGGACGGCCCGTTGATATATTGAAACCGAAAGAAATCGGTGAAGTTAAGGAATATGCAAACACCTTACTTAAAGTCCATTTTCCTGGGTTTCAACCATTCTCTACAGGTCAGGTTATTCAAATAGTTGATAATCATGAAGCTACAGTAATCACGATAAATTGTGTAATGGCCTCATTACAATCTCAAGAAGCTGTGAAAATCCTCCACCATCTACATACTCTCGAGAATGAAAAGAAATTGGGCTCTCTTCAACTCAACTATGTGATCTATAATGGACTCACTGGGAAATTCTATGAAATGGAAAAACCAAGGAATCCAAGTTGTGCCATGTGTGGTAATACTCGTACACCCCTTTACAAAATAAAAGTTAAGACACAATTTCAATTGAAGAAAATTATAACGAAATTAGGACAAGAAAAAAAATTCCTAATCGACCCAGAGTTTCCCCCAAGTATCTTTCGAATTGACTCTTCAGAGGTTAATGAGGTTGACTGGGACTTAACCCTTTCTGAGGCTCGACTTCGAAATCACGAGACAATCTTAGTCACAGGATTTGAGGATGGCGCTCAAATCTATTTAACACTGAAAATTATGTAAATAAGAGGTTATATTACATGTCCATACGTATTAAAAGGATTGCTGATGATTATAATCAATTAAAGAAGTTATATAAGCAAAAAACTATCAAACAACTAAAAGCATTCCCAGGTGGGAAAAAATCAGTTGAACACCTTGCAGTCCTTCTAGAGGGGCCTAAAGGAACTCCGTACGAGAAAGGAAAATTCAAGTTAGAAGTAAAATTTGGTCCAAATTATCCCTATTCACCCCCATTCGTTCGTTTGCATACACCAATCTGGCACCCGAACTTCTGGCCGAAACCTGATGAGTATAAGGGGAAACGGAACATTTGCTTAGCTCTTGTTGACTCTGACTTAATCGGAAGACCAGATGGTTGGTCTCCATCAAAGAACATTGGTACAATTATATATTCGATTCTTGCTATGTTCAATATTGATACAGCTTACACAAATCCCCATGATGTATTCAATAAAAAGGCAGCTCAAGAGTATTTAAGCAATAGAAAGAATTTCATTACAAAAGCTAGCAAGATAACCAAAAAATATGCAAATAAGAAATGGTGAGAATCAAGATTAATAGCGAATGGTTAAAAAAATGGTAGAAGAGAAAAAGGACTTAAAGAACATTTTCGAATTATTACTTAGAGATCTTACTTTAACTTTCGATCCAGAGACTTTTTCTTTTACATTTAAAATGCCTGCCTTTAACTATCAGCCTAACACAGATTTTGAAAGTTTAACAAGCAAAGAAATGCAAATAGTTCCGTTCCATTTAATTGCTTCAAGACCAGATAAAAAAAATTCCCCTAAGTCTGAATTTATTGAAAAGGGAGAACATCATAAACAGAATATTCAAGAGGACTTAGAAAGTGTTGATTTAAGTTTGAACGGCTTAAACCCCGAATCAGACCCTTCTCGAGTGAAAATTCATCTTAAAGCCTATATAAAACTAGCTCTACACGCGTTAAAATATGCAAATCCAGATGTACCCCAAAGAGATTGGATAGAGGTGATTGGTCTCCTTACAGGTCATATAGAAAGTAATGATACACCATTAGCCTGTTTACTTATTGAAGATGCATTTCCGATTGGTCATGGCACAAACGTGAATACTCAAATTCACGACCCACAATCTATGGTTAGAGTTTATAATGAGATTAAATCTCATAATAAAAACCAAATTATTCTTGGATGGTACCATTCACATCCTTCATATGGAGCATTCATGAGTCAAACGGACTATGAGACTCAAGTTCGTTATCAACGACTTGGAGCACGGAATTCACAGATTACTGCCCCTATTGCTTTGGTTATTGACCCTACAAAGATTTCCAGCAGGTCTTATGGTTTCAAAATCTTTCGTTTAAAGGAAGATATGAAAACATGGGAAGAACCTCATTATAGGGTATTGAATTGTTCCTTAGAAAGTCTTCCTGAACTAATAAATACGCTCCTTCCTCTAACAGTGGAGAAGGGCCGTATGTTTCTAGAATATGACCATGAAAAATGATGTGAGGTTAAAATCTAGTTGGTTGGACGGAACACATATTTTTCCATTTGTGCTGTGGGAATTGTTTTTACGGTACTCACACTAATTACTGAACAACAAGCAGAAGTCGCTCTAACCATACTTTATATTACTTTAGTAATTGTTTCATTCATTAAATTATTTGATGAGTGGCGATACTTTCAACGTTTTAATGCACCAATTGCGTCTGCAATATTCATCGTAATTCCATCATTGATTGCCTTAGGGGGAACTTTCCTCGCCCAACAAGCTTCATTAGGAGAAGATGGTATTCTTCAAACATCTCTTCTTGGAATAACACTTGATATTAATTTTCTCAATGTAGATAGATTTTTTTTATTTCTAAATCTATTTAGCGTATTTTTTGTATTACTACCCTTCATTTTCCTGTTATTACTTATCCAACGATATTATTCTGGTCGTTATCCAGTAATATTCGTCTTTAGAAAGAAGTATCAAAATGAATTTGTTATTTTATATAATGTTGGGATGTTTGTAAGTTTAGGTTTCTATTGGATCCAAACAGGATCCATAGAGCTCAGTGGATTAGGGTTTATTTCAATAAGTTTCATTCTTTTTGTTCAACATTATGTATTAAAGATCATATTAGTACCAATCCGTAGAATACCTGTTGACAGAAGACTTCAGCAATCATCGCTTAGACAGACTAGTCGAAACAGAGCACCCCGAACGTCTTCACGGCCAAGTAGACAACCACAACCTTCTCGAAATACTCTATCGACTGTTGTACGACCAAGTTCACCTGAGACAATGAGCAGAACTCGAACCTCAGCTCATAGTTCAGTGAAAGTTGTTCCTGGAATAGACACAGGGGTAAATATTACCCGTATAGAAGAATTATCTCCAGCAATTCTTTCAAAGCTCATACCTGTAGGCCAACATTTAACAGATGATGATTTTCGTTGCATTTTTTGTTATGAATTTCCCACAGAGGCAGATAAGCGGGTTGTTATATGTCCTCAATGCGGACACCCTGCACATTCGCATGAACTGGAGAAATGGTTGAGTGTGGCGAATATCTGCTCCCGTTGCAATAAACCACTTTCAACGGAGAAATTATATCGACTTTCAGGGAAAAGTTATGAGAAATTAATTAAAATGTATCAAAATAATCATCTAAACAGTCGCTGGAGGTAATCAGGATCGTTTCACGACATTCAATTGCGTATTTTGTTTTCCTCATGGGTCTCGCAGCAAGTATATTCTTTTTCATTAGAGATGAGGATAATGTCGCATTAAGTCTAATCTTTTTAACATTCTATACTACGATCACAATTTTTTATTTCCTGAGGCTCTTATACTATATAGACGTAAAAGCCACTTTAAATGAAATATACTTCTTTTCATTGGCTAATATTATTCCTTTATGCGTATTACTGGTTAGTCCGTTTTTTCCTCCTGGACAAGAAGCATTATTAACATTTAATATCGAGATATTACCAATAGAGAGTTTTCTTCCGCTTCAAATAACCCTCGCGTCAATCTTAGCATTTCCTTACCTTGCTGTATCTACAGCACTTTTAATCCGAAGTTTTACACGATATAAATTTATTAGATTAACCTCCCAGTCGGAGAGGGGGCCATCTGCCGAATGGACGGCATTATTCACTTTTTTTGTATTTGGTATTTTATTCTTCTTAACAGGATTGTTAACTAATGATCTAATTGGAGTTCTTTATGGTTTATTCTTTCTCTTTTCAGGAATAGGATTTTTACTTAGTCGATAGGGTTGTTCCCATTCAATTCGTTAATATTATAAGATCCTGTTATTTTAATACATCCAATTAGAATAAGACTATTTTTAACTCAGTTCAGGATTCTGAAAAGACATTGGCCAGACAAAAAATACATGAGAAAAAGCCTAGTAACAATATCAAAAGCAAAATTCCCGTAAGTTCTGGAGAGCAAGAGATCAAGCAAAAGAAACCTGATAGTTATGATGTAAAATCATTTGAACTTCCTCCCCCGAAGGAGAAAAGAGGAATTCCAAAGAATGAGGTAAGGCTACCCTCCCGTCATGGTAGTTCTGACCAAAATAAAAAAGGGTCTTTTGATCCAAATATTTCTCCTCCAATAAATGAATCCGTTCTTTATGAAGCGAAATCTCCATCAAATAAAGGATTAATCCCAAAAAGTGTTCGTAAAAAGGTACCACTAGAGAAGAAAATTCCAATCCCCAAACAGATTAATAAAATTGTTACGCTTCCTCGTTCGACAGGAGCACTTCATTCAAAAAAAGCGTTATCTAACACAGTCAACCAACCACCACCACCACCACAGATTCACAAAAAAACCTCCAAAAAAGCCACAATACAATATCATACTATGGGAGCAAAAAAGGAACGGAAAAGCACAGTCAATAAACCACCGCCACCAAAAATTCACAAAAAAACCCCTGCAAAGAAAAAAACTATCCCACCGCCTATTTTTGATGATGTGAATACTAAGATCCCAAAAACTAAGTTAAAAACAAAGAAACCAAAATGATCAAAAGTTTCGGAGACAAAGAAGTCTATTACGAAAACAACTGTACCAAATTTTAAATTTTAGTATTCTATTCTTTACAT
>JAEOTY010000182.1 GCA_016839625.1 Candidatus Hodarchaeota archaeon | reverse complement strand
TACGGAAAGAGAATGGGGAAAAACTCGGTTTAACAGGCAAAAGTAAAGCAATCTATATCGATGAGACATTTTTACACGTGAAGGGCACTACTTATTATCTGATCGTGGCAGTAAATAGTCTAGGAATCCCCTTAGCTTGGAAATTGTCTCCAACAAGAGCTGATGACGTCATTCAAGGGATGATTGAAGATCTATTCAAACAATTTGGGCATCCTTATTTGGTTATCACTGATGGAAACCCTAGCTACAAAAAAGCGTTACGAAGAATCTTTTATACAGGGATTCACGTTGTACATATTCATAAAGACAAGAGAAACAGAATTATTATGAGGAAATGTGTGTATCATCTCAATGAACGATATTATATAGAGGAAATTATCGGAGCAAATCACGATCTCTTTACTGAAAAGGGAACGAAGCTAATCTGGCAGTTGACCAAACGTCACAAGCTGATTCGACAGGGAATCGGGAGTGGACGACCAAAAGGGAGTAGAAACAAACAAAAAGATAAAAAAAGCACTAAAACTCCATTTAAGAATATCTCCAAGACTAATTCATCTTCTCTCCATCCAAAAAGACGTGGGCCTACAAATGTCTTCAGGACAGGACGTCTTCTGGAGATTGACGTTGATCCAGAACACCTCAATCTCATTGCTTGCAACCTTGGAGAAGGGGAGAATTCTTCGTTAGTCTTTTCTTCTCTGTTTTCAATCCTGTATCCCGTCTTTCACGAATTTTCTGGGAAAGCTATTAGCACTAATCGAATTGAGAATCTTTTCAGCCAGTTTGATCTGTATTATCTAGCTCGCGGTCGGCGTACGTACCTGACTGTCTCCTATGAGTGTTTCACTTGGTTAAGCTATCGTACCCCTTCACCTCTGTTCCAGAAACTTATTCATCACCTTAGTAGGTCTGTTTCTCCCTTAGTTGGTCTCAATAATCTAGGTAAACTTCTAAATCCCGTTTCTTTATCTCTTAATCCTCCTTCGGAGGTCGTATGAGGTGTCTTTGCTCTAGCACCGAAATTCAAAAAATCTCAGTGACTCATACTTCTTTGTAAATCTAATCCTGCTATTAATCCATCTCTTGATTCTTTAAAGAACAGACCAAATAGTCTTTCATCTCCATTTTTAAAATGAAATTTAATTTTATTTCTTGACATCAGGGAATTCAGGTCCTCTTACTTTAAAAAGATTTTATACTCGAAATCCCTCTTTTTTTCTAGTATAAAAGGGGTGAAGGGAAATCTTCATTGAAAGAGTATGACAACGATAATCGATTATCCGATGGTTACATTAGATGATAGAGAGCCAAGTCAGCTAGTTGATGCACTTGCTGATCTGGGGTATGAAGTGGAGGTTAAGCGCTTAACGACGGGAGATTTTGAAGGGAAAACGACGATAGGCGAAATTAAACGAGGTGAGGATTTTTTCAGTTCTATTGTGGATCGAAGATACATTAACCAAGCTAAGAAAATGCATCAAACAGGGAAAGAAAGGTACTTTATTATTGCTGGAAACCTTACAGACGAGCGTTGGCGATTAAAACCCGTAATCGGTGCGGTATTGAGTCTTGTCTTTGATTTTCAGATTGGAATTATTCCAGTGCCCAATATGGAAGCAACTATTGCTTATGTGATCCACAAGATTATGGATACAGTAGATGGTAAAAACAGGCGGTCTATCTCATACTATCAGAGTCGAAGTGTGAAGAAGGGACTACGGGTTAATACTACTTTAGAGATGATTCGAAGTATTCCAGGTGTCGGTATGGGTGTTGGTATTGAACTCATCAAGGTTTTCCCAACCATAGTGAAACTCACAGGAGCCAGTCTGAGCGAGTTGGCTGCTGTTCCGAAGGTGGGAAAAAGTCGTGCAAAGACAATCTATAATGCCTTGAGAGGGAGATGAGTCAAATGATCAGCAAACAGCGGACTACTCTACGTACTCGGAGATCAATAACCACTAGACCGTCAAATCACCGTTCTACAACTGTCAAACCGAACACACAACTATCATTCAAGACAGTTTGTAGTAAATGCGGTGGTCGATGCTGTAAACCACTCTTACAAGAACCAATTTACCATATTAACATTGGGCTGGACCACAGTACTAAACGACTCTAATCAACGAAATCCACAGAAAAGCAATGGAAAAAATGGTCTTTATTCCATCTAAAGAAATCAACTATTGTTATATTGCTAGTTCATTTTCAAACCACTCAACTTTATTCCAAAACTCTAATAAATGATTAAATGCTGAATTAATATTCATTTCCTTCACTATCTTCTTGATTTGAGCATATGAAATATAATTTACCTCAATCCTTAAATTTAATTTATCTATTTGTGAATTTATGTATTCTTTGATTTCATTTTCTTGAAGAAACTCCGGATCTCCTTTTTGTGACGGAAATTTAGCTCTTACAAAAAATTGAGTAGTTACAAAATATCCTTTACATCTTATAGGGAGGTTTGCTTTTATTCCAAAAAAATTTTGACAAATTCTTTTGAGATTATATGATTTTAGATTAATTAAAAAATCCTGGATAATATCTTTCCTAATCCTCCCACTTTTTGAAATATCTTTGATTTCGAAGATTAATATTTCAACAGAATTATCCTTTTTTATAAGTCCAACTAAATCAAGATCTCCTTTGGCTTCTCCGAAAATTTGTCGAATTTTAAGCGGAATCGATTTATAGCTGGAATAAATATATCCCACAAGAAATTCAGCAATTACTCCTCTTAAATTATTTCTAGATTCTCTAAAATCATGTTGTGCTTTCTCAATTATTCTAACTTCAGTCGTCTTTATAAATTTTGAAAAATATTTCCGATTACATACATATTTCTTAATGTTTAAGTTAAATGATTCAATAAGATTTTTAACAAAGAAATAGCCTTGATTATCTGAATAAGAATCCATAACTTCGTTACTACCGAATTCATAAAGAATAATCCATTTAGAGTAATTAAAAAGTGATCCTGATGAGGGGATTAGAATTGCTACCGAAATTGAATAACTAATATCACCTTCCATGTATGTAGTTAGCTCCGGTAAAACTTCTGTCCATTCTCGAACTTCTCTGTACTCTTTTTTCCGATTTTCATCTAGAGGATGAAGGAATAATATAATTTCAACATATTTCTCCCCTAATTCATCAATCAAACCCAGTGTTAAGTATCGGAGGAAAGATTGAGCAAATATACTATGGGATAATTCTTTAGGGGTAATAATTGGTGTACAACCAAATATTGTATCCAGATTTAATGCAGGAGGCTTTTGAAGGTCATAATGATGAGGAAATGAGAAATCTTCTTTTAATAGTATTTGAAAATCAAACGCATTCTCTGGAAGATCAACATCTATTATATTACCTATTTCTACTCTTTGATCGAAAAGATTATCCGTATATTCATCGTTATCTATTGGTTCCCAAGATTTAAGTCTGGTGAATATGTTATATTTGCTATCAGGTTCAAAAAATAAAGCTACGGGTTTTCTAATTGTTATTGATAGAAAGATTAGAATAAACGTTAAATATCCTTGAAAATTTAACTGTCTCGCATTTGGATGCTTTGTAAGTTTTGGTAATCCTCTGTAGAAAATACTTCTTCTTTGTTGCTTTACTGTAAGTTTTTCTTCAGGAATTTCTCCCCATAATTTATGAATGTGGCCTGCAGCATCCCTTGATGTTAAAAAATCCCAAAAAATTGTCTTCCTTACTAAAAAATCGTTAATATCATCCAAAGATTGCTTTCCATTCTTAGTTTCACTACTATATTCAAGATATTGTTCCTGTAACTCATAAATTCTCATTAACTTGTATTTAATTTGTTCGAGAATTTCATAAGAATTTTTATATTTCCCTGAATCGAGTTTAAGAATCCAATCCCCAATTTCCCTTAAAAAAAAGGTTATGTCATCAGTGATATTTAAATTGAAGAGACCTTTTTTGAAATAAAATCTTTCATATAATTCTTTAGACACTTCTTTAAATCCATAAAGGGTTGGGAAATCTAAAATATCTTGAATTAGTAGACTTAGAAGGATTTGAAATCCCTCACCAAATCCTATTAAAAAATCAGTAGTTAATGTTTCTTTTCCAGAGATATGAAGTTTTTCAATAACAGTTTGAAAGGATTGTTTTGAATCTGCTAGATTTATCAGAGATTTCAAAACCCATTTTTTAGAATTATAGAAATTAATTATATCTTTTTCATCTTCGATATCTTCTTTCAAATTAAGACACCTACTTACTCAAAAATTGTAAAATGTGTGTTAAATCCCGAATTTGACTTTTATAACTCTAATATTTATAGATTTAACAGTAATAACAAAACTTTAAGTATGACTTCAATAGCAGTAATAATCCCAGATGCTGCTGATACTTTTGTAGTTGGTCGCCATTTGAAGGTTTTACTTGTCATTTCATTTAATAGCGTTAATATATGTAAAGTTTTGGGGTGCAATGGGGTAAGGGCATAAAAACTCATCGAAACATCGAAGATTTCAACAAATCTGTTTTTAGAGTTGAGTAAATTGATAAAACGGTGGTCTATTTCCCCTATTTTTCCCAAATATCTACAAAATACTCAAAAAAGGTAAGGATCTCCCTCCAAGTAGCTTAAGATGGGCTAATTTTGCCAGTTGGGTATTTAAGAGTAATGCGAAAAAATTTTCCCTGTTCTTTGCTCTATTTCTGTTACCATTATTTTCAGTTTAGCTAGATCTAGATAAGCATCACTTTTAAATCCCTCTGTTGATATTTCCCCTAAAACCCAGCTTAAACCATCACAAATATTGCATGCAAATAAAAATTCGTTATCTTTATTCTCCTCCTCTGTTCCATATTCCCCTATAAATCCAGTGATTTTTTCTAGCTCTTCTTTTAACTCCCTAATTGTTTCTAATTGTAATTCCTTTAATATATCGTGCCTATTAGTCACCTGATTCATCTCCTCTACAAACTCGCAATATGTTTTCTTGCTTTCTCGTCAGACTCTCGTTCACTCAATTGTAGGTACGCATGTGCTTGATAGTATTGAAGAATAATCAACCAGTTTTTACTAATGTTCTCAAGATAATACCTTTTTTAACGAAATGCTTGGAAGCATTCTAATTGTTTTTATGAATCCCTTTTTCTCCAAAAAGAAAATCTCACTTTGAATAGCCTTTGATAAATTTACTTCAACTTGAGAATATCTATTGACATAGTAGGATAAGGATTGACTTTCTTCTTTAAAAATTGATTGGAATTGACTTCTGATATGTAAAAAACAATCTAAAACTATGAGATAATATGGAAAAAAGGTTGTATCTTCAATAGTATGAATGATTTCAATCTGGTTGTTTTTTACTTTCTTTTCAGGATTTCGTAAACTTAGTGTTTCCAATACAGAAGATTGTGTGATTATTTTGAAGCCATCATCGTTATTTAATAAATCAAAAGTCAAAATATCATTATCGTTCATAATACTATGGGTTGTTTGAACTCCTCTTTCGGGATGGAACTTCATACCATTTTTCAATTCTGTATTATATGTTTTAGATATTTTAGTACCTTCGGGTAACATCACTGTATAATTATTTAACAACATTCCCGAAAAATCTAGTTTGATCACTTCAGTCAATGGTAAATAATATACCATTTGTCTTCTATTTTTAATTTTCATTTTTTTTACTGATGAATGTGTTTTTAGAACAGTACCAGGTATTAAATACCACCATTTACTAAATATATTGTCAAATTTTATTACGAAAAATAACGGAAAATTATAGCTAGTACAATAATCATTCAGTTTGTTAAATTCTTTGATGGGTATATTGAAATCTTTTGAATCTTTTTGAGCTTTCTTGACTTCTAAGTAAAAAGATAATTTTTTTGTATTTACTTCATGAGCTACAACTTTTGGTATGTTAATTTTTACTAAGAAATCAGGAGTGATGTATTTCTTTCTCTCCACTATTTGTCTTTGTTCTAAAGGAGTAATTTGATCAAGGTCAGCAATAAGTAATAAAATTAATTTAAACTCATCTTCAAGTTTTAATCCTTCTAAACTAGGTTCAATATGCTCTTTTGGTCGTTTAATCCGCTTAATAATTTGATCTCTAATTCCTTGAAATTCTGTTTGAGGTAAATTTGTAATACTTTGAATTTCTTCTAGACTTTTCAGAGCTTTAATCAGTTCAATATCAGGAGGAATAAATGGGGTATCAGTCTCATCCTGCTGTTCTCTATCATCAATTTTTTCTTTTCTCTTTTTAAGTCGTTTTGACATGTGTCTTAACCTCCTTTATATTACAGCCATAATGTTAAACTTAGTCTGTCGATAGAAAATCTTCGAGAGCAAGATGGAACGCTTCACTAGGGGAATCACATATAGAAACGAAAACTTTCTCTGTAAATTTATGTTGCCAACGAAAAAGAGAGAGTTTTTCAGGGTCAATAGAAGGTTGGGATTCGTAGGTATAAATCCTCGGAAAAAAATTAAGCTCAGGATTCCATTGAAGTCGAATAATCCCATTATCATATTTTTTGTTGGCTATCGAAGCTGTCCACTCTGGATTTTGGGAAAAATGATCCCAGAATTCTTCAGCATTACCTAATGGTATAAATTGTCCATTTACATTAATTCCTAATTTCTCATCTACCTTCTTCTCTTTCATGTATGTTTCTCATCCTTTAGTGTGGTCGAGACCATCTTAAACGCCTTTTGGGGGAAAGGATGATGACTTCTTTGCGAGTCTTTTGTAAAAATTCACCCAATTCCTTATTTTTTCCTCCAGGTTTAATCTCTAATCCACAGTGAGGACAGAATTTAATGAGAAAAGATTTAGATTGTTTTCTCATTCCAATTATGTTTATTACAATTGAAATCCCAATTACGAAAAGAACTACTAGTCCATCCAGATTCCCAATCAAAAATCCATCTTTAACTAATTCACTTCGATTATAAATAAAGGCAATCAATAGAAGTACTTCTGATATAATCATTAAAACGATCGTTAACACATATAATTCTTCTCTTTCCATGTTGTTCACCTGTCCTTCTTCATCTCAACAAATGAGAAAAGCTCTTCATGACAAATACCAAACCCACATCTTTATCATTTAAAGAAATTTTTTCTGCTTGTAACGTTTTACTTGTTTCATTTGACTTCAACTTTTCTCTTTCTCCAGATGTATAGAATAACAATACTTCCAATAGTAAACATCGAAAATCCAAAGGTAGACTGTGCAGACGTTGAAGTGTCTCCAGTAACATATTCTGTAATATATACAGTGACATATTCAGTGACATATTTTGTGTCATTAACATATTCTATAATAGTAATATACTCAGTGATATATTCAGTGCCATTAAATTCAAAAATAACACTACCATTTATATTCTCAATGGAAAAATCTGTAGTTTCAACTTCAAATACTCCCTGTGAATCAATTAAACGATAGATATAGCGATCTTGTCCCCCAGTTGTAGTACTCATAATCAGATCTAGATATATGGGAATTCCAGTCAGTTCATGAATTTCCAATTGAACAGAGTAGTTAGCCCAAGTTTCATCTGAATCATTATAAGATTTATAGGTCCAAGTAACGCCCTTAACAGGGATCATTTCAACAATAACATATTTAATAGTAATGATGTAGTCGATGATTGTCCCATTTACAATCTTGGTGTCCTCAGTAATTGTAGTATTACTATCGGTTTGGATTAAATTCTGAGTGTCATAAAAAACGGGATTGATTGATAGAAGTTCCTCTAAAACTGATAAATTGTAATTAAATGGCAGAAAATCATTACTTTCTCCCGTAATATCATCATAAAAGTCATTCGAAAATGGTTGATGGGTAGTATTGAGTATAACTGTACTCCATCCTATGAAATCAGTATCATCATTTTCAAATTGAATATAATCTGGAATAAGCCAATTTACTGTATATTTTACATTACGCCAATTACCCCCCCACATGTCAGGCTCATATATTTCATAATTTAACCAATCTCCAATGTGCCATACATCATAAGGAGCAGTGTACCAATCAGGAAGGGTATCAGCATAATAAAAAGACTGTCCGAACACTCGCATTTCATCCCCACCTGCAAAACCAGGATTAACTATTTCAAACCAATATCGCCCCTCTGTAGACGATACATTAAGCAAAACCGATTCGCTTAAGATTTTCACCCCCTCGGTTCTCACTTCATTGGAGTAAACTACACCATCAGGGGTATGAGTCTCCACCACGACTCCGCTTTTTTGATCCAAGTATGGTATCACAGTCAGATTCACATGAATACTATCTCCAGCACGTAAATAGTGCGAAGGAGTGATTATTCTATCCTCATCCTCGAGGATCTCATCGAAATTACCTGTATATTGCAAATCATCAGGTGAAAAATCATCAGGCGAAGCAGTAATCGGATTTATAATCTCAATTGACATAAAAAATACAAAAATAAGTAATATACTAGTTATTATTCGATTTCTGTATTTCATATTTTTACAACTTACCTTTAATTGTTTAGAACTAAAAATTCTTTGATGCAAAATCACCACACAACAAAATGACTAAGTGTACTTTCAAGTTATTATAGTTTAATATCAATTGAATTTGACTAATGGTAAAGAAGGAACTATGATTCTATGCTCATCAAAGAACACAGAATTGATAATTTCTTCTTGTTTCAATCCTGATTGCTGTATTTTGTCATTATTTGTCTTATAAAGAAAAATAGAGTATCAAAAAAGACAATAATGACTAAAGGAGATGGATGAGGCCGACTCTCCATCCAATATTCTTGAAATGAAATGGTTTTCTTTCAGTAATATTCAATGCAAGCTGAATAGTTTTATCCATAATCTCAGGAATACCAGAAATAAAGGGTTCTGCTTTAAGACCTCGGGATTCATCGTCAAAAACCCATGTTTCTGCATGAGGATAAGGAACTATCACATTGATAATGTTCATTGATATTTCACACCACTTAAGGAAGAATGAATACCTTAAGTTTTAAACCCTCTCAAATCCAGCTGTGAATGCAGATTTTTAGCCATTTTTTGTACCTCTTCTTTACATTCTCTTGGGGAGATTTCTTCACAAATGTCCTTACTGTGAGACACTTAGAGACGATTCACCGCCTTTTCTTGTTAATGGTTATTGTTCGAATTCGAATTGTAATGAATAT
>JAEOTY010000181.1 GCA_016839625.1 Candidatus Hodarchaeota archaeon | reverse complement strand
GTATAATCTTCACGTGACAATATTACATGAATTCCTACATCTTGAGCTTTATACTGAATCATTTGTATTAAACGATAAAAGGGGACTGACACAAAATTTTGATTAACTCTTTTTCCTAGATCTATTTGGTGTTTCCAGTATTTGTTTCGTCCAATCACTATTGTGTCGATATTATTCTTCTTACACCAATTGATGACATTACGACTTGCTTCATGAAAACATGAAATAATTTTTTTGTATCTTTTATCTGCAAGTTTTTTCATCTTTTTTCCAATTTCTATCCCCTGTTTAGCATAAACGCTTTGTAATCGTGCTCGTTCTTTGTTATAGTAATGATTGATTGACTTCACAACCCCACCCTTAATAACAATTGGTTTTTCACCAATGTTATTTACCATGGTTATAAGGTTGGAGAGGCCAATGTCTATCCCAACAATGTGAGTAGGAGTCTGTTTTGGTACGCTAGGTACATATTTAGAGTAAATGATTTCTATTACATAACCTATCTCTTTAGGTATAATCCGTGCACTTATTAAGTTGGTCATAGATGCTTTGTGTGGTTTGACTTGGACACCCGTTATTTGGGGTAACGATAACATCCCATTTGAATAAATTAATTGGTGTTTCTCAAAAGCTACTTGAAATTGCCCATTTTTAGGTTTGTATTTTGGGATACGTGGTTGAGCGAAATATTTCTCTGGATGTGATTTCCAATCTGCTGAAGCAGCGAAAAAAGATTTCCAAGCTTTGTCTACATTACTAAGTACCTTTTTTGCTGTATGAATAGGCAATTGTTGAAAATTAGCTGAATTAACTAGCTCCTCTCGAAACTGATTTGTTTGTAACCATTTCTTTTGATTAAAGTAAGCTTGTCTAACTAAATAGTTTGCCTCATTATACAAATTCTTTGATATGTGGCATAGCTTTCGGAGTTGTTCAGTTGACTTTAACCATATACGCTCAGTTCTGAATACTCTTGTCTGCTTGGTCAAGTAATATCACATTTGATCTTTTTTCACATCAAAACATCCTTATACCTAAGAGTTTCTAGAAGAAACGAATTGAAGTTGGTCAAGAAGAAAATCATACATTCCCTTTTAACTACCTAAGAAGATCAATCTTTCAAAGGAATTTTTCCCTCATTTCCGTGTTAGTTAATCCTAAATTCGGTTGGTCTCTGATTTAGGAGACGGTCTAAGGCTAGTGGGTGTTCCTAGAGCTTTTTATGTCCCTTCTCGCTCTCATCTTCTGATTGTGGTTTTTGTTTTTCTCAATCTTTGAGCTACTTCCCCTATTCTAAGATATTTGGATTTGATTTTTGTATTATAAATTTCTACCCATGTCTATATATGTATAATTTTTCATTCAACAGTTACAACCACGCTTCACGCATGATTAGGTTCTTCTTGAGATAAGCATCAACAAGGTGTTTGGGTACAGAGTTTAACGGACACGAGAAGTTCACGCATGTAGAACAAATATTCTTTCGTAGAAAAACAAAGAATAAACCTCCTCCTAATGTACTAAGCACAATTAAGACACCTAGTACGAGAATAATTAAGTTTATCTCTGGTGCGGCAATCCATAATTGATAAACTCCCCATAGCTCTGCTATTACTGGAAATACGACAAAAAATAGTGCACCACCGAGAAACCCCAGTATTTCCCATATCTTCATAGGTTCTGGATGGTAATTCCATAATTTTATAGTTCCGTGGTTTGCTAAGCAATGGAGGGTCCTTCCCTCTTCAGCATAATATGGACAGTGACTACAAAGAACACGGATTTCGAAAAATCCAAAGAAAAATATCCAGAAAACGGCATAAATAATTATTGGTAGCCAGCTTACCAACAGTCCTACTAATAGAAGACCCATTCCTCCTGATATCATTGCAAGGGATCCTCCTTTATAAAATCGTATTAATAACGAACGATTCCACTTACAATCTAATTCTCCCTTTATGGTACAATTCATACAATCAGCTTCTTCGTCCCATGTGCATGTAATCTTTGTCTCTTGAGTCTTTATCATGATTGTTTCCTCATTGCTTAGGATGATAATTAGACGGCGATTGGGAAAATTCCCATATCTTTCTAGATAAAAAATTTTTGTATAACCGTCGATTTCCTCTTATCAAGAAATCCTTTTTTATTTCTTACATTAGAAGGATTATAAGTATGGGAATGAATACAGCCATAAGCACTACCAGTGTTAATGGGCATAATTCTCTTTCTCTTTGCCTAATTTGCACAAAACATCCTTTACAATATGTTTGTGGTATTACTATAGCGGGCGGAATAAAAATGGAACGGGTAAACTCCTTCCCATCTATTTCCTGTCTACATTGATGACATTTTGTCAAATTACTTACCAAACATTAATTCTGCTTTGATTCATTATTTTGATTATACTACTGAGCTATAGAGTTTATATACCAAAGGATATCGGAATCTAACATAGTTAATTGATTGATTTTTTGAAGAAGGAAAACGTTAATCATTTCTTTTCTGCCAATATAATTATTTTTAAACAAGAAGCTAATATTCTTATAACCTGTCCTTAGACATGAGAATGAAGGCCGTGAAAAGGATACGCGATGATTTGTGGCTGCTGTCTTCAGGATATAAATCTAAACGGGTCAGAACGTTAATCCTGGAATTTTTGAACCAAAACCCCAATGATTTTGAGAGTATAACTGATTTTGTGTCAAAAAAGGTAAGACGAAGACACTCCCATGATATTCCCTTTAAAGTTGAAAAAGCTCTTTTATATCTCAAAGAACACGATTTAGTGAAAGAAAGAGATTCTTTTTTTCATCTAACCGAAAAGTATAAGTTAAAAAGCAAACAATCACAAGAGAGAAAACACCGTTATACCATTTGGGCAAAAGCTATTACCAATCCCAAACTTTCCTTTTTAGTTTTTATTTTAGGGTATCTAGGCTTATGGTTGCTTAAAGTAATCGGATACATACATACAGGTAATTTAATCTTTTTAGCAGATGGTTTCAGCTCTGTATTTGGAGTTTTAACAATAATTCTAATAAGTGTGGCTTTCAGAATAAAATCTGATACAATTATAATCCGATTAATTCAGGTGATCTATGTTCTTACAGGAATGATGTTCTTTCTGATCGGGATTCATCGAACTCTAAACCCAGTTCAAATTACAAATACAATAATCTCATTTTTTGTTGTTGAAGTTGCAATATTTATTGGTTTGATATTATTCTTTTATCTATGGTTTGGAGGTTTAGTTAACAGCGAACTCAAAATAAAAGTTTATGCGAAAAAAATCAAGGGTGATTGGTTTCTTCCTGCTTTGGTGTTGTTCCCGATCTTTGCTGAATTCTTTGGAATAACTTTTTTTGAAGGACTAATTACTATCACGTATGGTATAGTGATTATGGGAGAAGCCGTGCGAATAAATCTTGAGCGTTATACCAGACATGTTCTAATGTTTCTGAATGAGAGGCCTTATAGCTATCAAGAAATTTTAGAGATAGATAGTAGGATCGCAATGCTATTTGGAGCACCATTGTTTCTTGAAGAATCTAGGGATCCCACTCACAAATGGTGGAATGAAGTTGGTTTAGCACATCTTCAAAAAAAAGGATTTATTAAGAGGGAAGGAGATATTTACTCTTTGACCAAAAAAGGAAAACAACCTGCAAGTGATGCATCACAGAGGATGATCCGTTTCTTAAGAATTCTCTTTTCCTTGGCTAAACCAGCTATTTCCCCCATTTTATCACTAATTCTTCACTTATTTTTAGGATCTCTTAAATTATTAGGATTCGTTTTGACAGGAAGTATTAGTCTTCTGGGAGATGGTTTAGATTCAGCAATTGACGGAGTATCCTCAATAATTGTAGGCTTTTCTATGAGAATTAGAAAAGAAACCCAAGCAATTTATTTGTTAATCATCCTTATGTTTATTACAGGGATAAGTATCATATACTCTAGTATCGATCGAATTATACATCCTATTGCTCTAGAAGAAGAAATAATTGCTTTTATGGTTGCTGTTATTTCTATTATTCTCTGCATATCACTTTATCTCTATCAGCGATATAGTGGATATATCAACCAAAGCCTAGCAATTCTAGCTCAATCCGAGGACAGTAAAAACCATGTATTAAATGCCTTTTTAGTGCTTGTAGCTATAGGTGCTGGTTATTTTCAGCTTTACTTTGTCGATGGTCTAGTCGGATGTTTTATTGGATTTATAATCTTAAAGGGTGCATATGACATTCTTCAAGATTTACGAAGCGTAAGTCATGGGAAAGGAATTGACTTTGAAAAGTATAAACTAGGTGTATGGAAAGCTATTAACAGATTCCAAGATCGGATGCTTGCAAATTGGATTCTTTATCAAATTCATAAAGGAACAGATAATCTCAGCGACCTAGAATCCACTTTCGACCGCTTCTTTAGCCCTTTAACAATCTATGATGGCCAGGGGGATAGTTTTACGGTTAATTACTCTTTTGATGAAGAAGGATTTCAACACCAGATAAACGATCTTTTAGAAAAAGATTTGTTACTCAAACAGGATGCTTTATTAATTTTTACAGATAAAGGGGCGCAAACGATCGATAAAGTAATAGCAAGACACAAAGGTCGCTTTTAAAGTGGAATTTCGCGTCTGTTGATTTGATTGCTAATTGTTTTGGAAGCTTATGCAATCATTACTCTATCAGTCATTTATGAGAAGATCGTTGTATTAAGAAAAAAACAAAACAATGAAAAAAAACCATGACATATAAGCAAAAACAGGAGAAATCAGAAAATTGAAGACTGCATTCCCTACTTTCAACCCTGGAGGGTTAGATTCTAACATCAATCCACATTTTGGTCAAACTGAGGCTATTACTCTTATTACCATTGAAAATAGCGAAATCAAAGAGACCAACATTGTTAAACCACAAGGTAGCCACTCGTGTGGAGCACTTCCCAGCTTATTTGCCCAGAACGGCGCAGATACCTGTATTGTGGGTGGTATCGGTGGACGGCCATTCATGTTCCTGCAACAGTATGGAATCAAAACATTTACAGTAGGTCAAGATCTAATCAGTAAATCTGTCAAGGAAGTAATTGGCCATTTCTTAGCCAACCAGTTATCAGAGCTCGGAAGTGGGACTTGCCAGCAGTAAAATCACTAATTTTTATAGGAAAAATAGAACCATTACACTTCGTAAGAACGGAGTATTTACTCTTTTAACTCTACTCTATAATCTTCTCTTACAGGATAGAAAACATCAAGAATGTAACAATCTGTAATTGCTATCCCATGATGTTTAACATCTGACGGGACAACAGCTACTTCTCCTGACTTTAATCTTCTAGTTACTCCTTCTACTGTTAATTCCAGTTCTCCAGCGAGAACGTTTGTCACCTGTTCATGTGGATGATTGTGCTCAGAAAGCTGTGATCCAGCGGTGATTGACCAATGGACAACCGTAACATTTTCTGAGTGAATAAATTTCCCCTTAAATCCAGGAACGATTTCTCTCTCCGTTATCTCATTAAGATTGATGAAAGACATAGTTTTCCCTTTTTTTTAATTGTATGAACTAGTTTAATCCATTTATGATTTTTTTTAGTTTACAATAGGACGAAGATCATTCAATAATGAAAGAGATTATTTTTTATCTTAAATCTTTGGAAGAAAACCTATTATTTTTGTGTATAGATCAAATCAAAGTTCATATATAAGCCAAGTTCAGAAGAATTTTCAATTAGGTAGGTTTTTTAGATAGAGAATTGTCGAAATAGTCATCGGATATTAAGATCGATTTAATTGAGGATATCTTATCTTGAGTAGCACACGGCGCCTATATATTAATAATTGGGCAATTCTAGCAGAAAGAAACCAAATAATTTGGCACTGGGGAGACATTTCCGAAGAAAAACTACTAAGAACACTTCAATTTGTAAACGCTCTTTCTAAATTTGGAGGCGAAGTCCTTGGGCAAGTCATCGGTTTAATACGCTTGCGATACGCTCGCCCCCATCCCACTAGAGCACGAGAAATTATGATAGTAAATCTAATGGGACGATACAATATAGTTGTCTCTGATCCACTGGTCACAACGAGACTTATGAATAAGATTGAGTTGGACGATCCTATCCCTCCCTTTGATGATCTGCGAAGTATATTAGCTGGAGCAGCATCGGTGATCTACTCTGACTTCTACACACAGGGCGAAGGAATTTTTGATAGTAAAGTAATTGATAGCATTTTCCAAGAAGCGGTGAATGCAGTAACATTCAGTAACATGGTTTCCGTTGGAAATGGCCAGTGTTCATTTTCTGCTTTAAGCATTGAGGAATTATTATTTTTCCACGCTTTATTGAAAGACTTATTTGAATCATATATTTCCACTACCTTTTATAAAAAAGCTTGGGGAGTTATTAGTTCAATATACGGGGCTCCCCATTATTTAGTGGCAGGAACACCCCCAGCGGATCCTGTTTTATTAAGCTCTCTTTGTTCAGTTATCATCGATTATTGTAAATTTTTATTTGATGCAACCCCATTTCGGTTAATCTTTGGTATCCATCCTATGTTGACTGTGGATTTCATAGTCACCGATCATTATTTTTTAATATTGAATGATCCACGTACTTTACTAAAAAAGCAAGATTTCATACGAAAATGGCAGAAACTCCCAAAAGAAGTAAGCTATGCCCTCGCGCCTGAAATGAAAAACAGTTTTGCTGAACTTCTTGGCCAAGAGCATAGAGAAGAAGTAAAAAAAATGAAATTTCATCAAGTCATCAATACTTTAACCAAAATGGGTATTAAACGAGCCCGAAAATACACTCTTCCAACTATAAAACTATCTGATAAAAGCAATTCAAAAATTTAGACTTAATACTTATATCTTGAAAAATTCGTCTAATTTTTTTAATGTTGTCTGATCTTCTGCGACGGTTCTTCTCCATTTTTTCGATAAGCTTATTATCTGTTTTGAAGTTCTTCTCCCCTTAATTATTTGTGATTGGGCGAAGCTAACCCATAGTTCCTGATAATTTTTTTCATTCAAATCAATAAGCAGTGGGTTCACTGGGAGTGTTTCTTCTAATTCCTTAAGTACCTTTTTTAACGGCCTGTTAGTAAACAAAGGACATGAATTATCATCAATAGTAAAAGTCCCTCTTTTTGATTCGAATAGAAAGATGAAAGAAGGAAATCTACTTTGGAAGAATCTAAGCAACTTTTCTTCATTATAATGTCTCATTTTGTCTGATTTGGCGAATAATATCCCATGAGGTGAGACTGACAATCGTAAAAAAGCCTTATGCTCATGAAGATCACCATCAACTTCCCGACTCATTGCAACAGCTTTTTTTGCCAGATCTGTTCCTACATTTTCAAGGATATCTTTTGGAATATCTCCTATTTGGTTCAAAAACTCGATTGTAACATCTTTATGCCTTGATAATGAGTCAAGGACCTGTTTCTTCTCAATTTTTCTGAACATTGAAGTTCACTGCATACGCTTAGGTAAGGAATTCCATTATTCTTGTTTGTCTTTTGCCATTAATGGTGATAAATGATTTGGCACGTTTAATAACAACCCCCAATCTCTGTAAATCTCGATAATCACTGATTTTTTTGTTTATCTTTCTCAAGTTATTGATTCTTCTTGCAGATGTTTCTCCAATCCCAGGAACCCGTAACAGCTCGTTATAAGAAGCTTCATTAACATCTAATGGAAAAATTTCATCCTGTAACGCAAGAGAGATTTTTGGATCAATGTTTAGAGGAATCATTCCATCCCCATTCATGACAGAAAAGATACTTTCGATTTCATATCGATATCGTCGAAATAACCAATCTAATCTATACAGATAGTTTTCCCTTTTTCTTTGATACCCCTCTACTACTTTTTTTCGTTCCATTGGTGTTCCTTTGATTGGTTGAAATGCTGAAAAATAACCACGTTTTAAATCAAGATTTATGTATTCCCAATGGAGCCTTTCAACTATCTCCCGGTCAGTTTCTCCTGTTGTGCCAACAATAAACTGGGTTGTCTGTCCTGCTGGTACTAATCCCTCCTTGATATTTTGACTGATATTTTTTTGACAATTAATGATGTCAGTTTCATAATTTTTCATACTGGAAACTTCAGAAAGACGGGAAGCGCTGGGTAACTCCACATTAAGACTTACACGATCAGCTATCTCCATAATTTGTCGTATATATTCTTTATCTGTCCCAGGAAGAATCTTAATATGAATATATCCCCGAAAATGGTACATATGACGAATTAAAGTGAGTGCTTCGATAATTTTTTCTGCAATATCAGTTGCACTTCTCCAAACACCAGAAGATAAAAATAGTCCTTCAACATAGTTTCTGATATAGAGACCTATAAAGGCGCGAGCTAATTCAGCAGGTTCAAACATTTCCTTAGTTCTGGCCTTATTACAACCATTCACGCAATATTTACAGTCATAAATGCATTGATTGGTCATTAATACTTTGAAAAGACTAATACATCTCCCATCAGGAGCAAAAGCATGACAAATGCCCGCTTTATCTGGATTGCCTATTCTATTTCGATTACTTCCAGAAACGTTTCGTGGGGAAGCCATTGACGCGCAAACATCAAATTTACTAGCATCACCAAGTATGAGTATTTTTCTTTCTAAAGAACCCATTTAAGGCAACCTAATTATCAGATAATATTACAGAGGGTAACTAATTCAGGGAATGACTGAAGTTAGATGCTAAATAGCTTTCAAAAACCTTTTTAGGGCGTCAATAAAATTAAATTCATTGTTATTTTACATATAGATTCCTTAAAGAGTCATATTTGTCATTCTTTCCCCTCCAATCCCTTGAGGGGAAAAACATCCTTCAAAGCATCCGCCTAAAAATTCACGAAAAATCATTACATGGATTTGCCAGAAAAATAACTAATAAAAATAAAATTTTGGAGGTTCATAACCTCATGATGAATTTGGTTTGATAACATCCTTTCTTTGAATGAATATCAGTATTTGGGATTAGATGTTAAAACTATCATTGAAGAGGAAAAATTACCGAATTTGATTGAAATGAAAGATGTTAAATTCTTAACAATCACCAATCACAGTTTTGCTGCAACATCAGAGCTGGGGTTCATCGCAGGGGTAATCTCTCTTGACAGCTTTATCATAGCAATTGATTCTACGCTATTTCCCTTTACTGGTAGATTACTACGTAAGCAAATCGAGGATGTTTTCAAATTACCAGTGAGATATCTTTTCTTAACCCATTATCATGGGGATCATTTTTGGGGTGTGTCTTCCTTTAATGATACTATCATCGTAGGATCAGAACCAATTGTTCAGAATATTATTGCTGAAAGAGAAATTCAACCAGCTAGATTTGAGAGTTGGAAGAAAGAAGATCCAGAAAAAGCCCATCTAATTGATGAAATTGATACTTCTTTTCTTCCTGATATTACTTTTACTAATAAAGTGAAAATTCGAGATGGAGAGCAGTGTGTAGAACTTCATCATTGTGGTGGACATACTTCTTGTTCTTCTTATGCTTATTTTCCTTTTGAAAAGGTATTATTTTCAGGTGACTTGATATTCGCCAAGGAGTGGCCTTGGGCAGGTGATCCGACGAGTAATCCTGATGAATGGATCAATGCTCTTCAAGAAATCATTAAACTTGATATTGACTTTGTCATTCCTGGACACGGGCCTATGGTTGGTAAAGAGGAGGTGGCAGTGCAATTGAACTTTCTGAAGAGATTGAGAGAAGAAACTATAATCATTCTTGAAAATGAGAAGAGTATTGATAATATCAAGGTTCCTCCTTTTTATAATGATAATACATCTGGAGAATGGGTGAAGAAAGGAACACTAGAATGTTTCTACAATTTCTATAATAACCAGCTTATATGAGAGAAACTAGAATAAAAAATAACAATCTGGATAGGAGATAAACTATTGAAAAATGTTAAAATAACTGTAATCAAGAAATTTAGCCCTGTTGACGTCTTCGGGTATGAAATAATTAGAAAATCTACTGGTAAACCAATACCTCCATGTTACTTAGAAGAAGGACAGGAATTCATTGTTAAAAGCCATCTTAAAGTACCTGAAGAGTTTTGTGAACAAGCTTGGCACGACATATATGATACTTTAATGATTTACTATTGTGACGGCGATTATGAATATCCTGAGCCTGGAGTGACATACACTCCTTGTAATGATGGTGTTAGACCAGTTATTTTTAAAATAGAGAAACTTTCAAAATAATATTACAGTATAGATTTAGAGACTTCTTCTAATCAAGAAATTTCTCATTTTATTCTATTTTGTCTATATTTTTAAGGGGAAGATAGAATGTTCATTGTAATGTTAATTTTGAGGAATAGTTCATGGAAGAAGTTATAAATGTTCTTCATGTAGACGATGAATCTACCTTTCTACAATTGACACAAGATTATATGAAAGTTTTAGGCGCTGATGAACTAAAAGTTCATTCTCTTTCTGATCCATTGAAGGTTATCAACGAGTTAAGAGAGAATACCTTTGATGTTATTGTCACAGACTATCAGATGCCTAATATGGACGGTTTAGAACTCCTTGGCAAACTAAGGGACCAAAAGAATGATATCCCAGTGATTATTTTTACTGGCCGAGGCCGAGAAGAAGTCGCTATTAATGCTCTGAACTTAGGAGCCAACTACTATATTGAAAAAAGTTGGGATCCAAAGAGCCAATTTGGCGAACTGCGTCATGTTATTAGACAAGTAGTCAAACATAAACGTATAGAAAAGGCTTTAAGTGAAAGTGAGGAGCGTTATCATATAATTTTTGATGAATCGCCAATTAGTCTTTGGGAGGAAGACTTCTCGGCTGTTAAACGTTATTTTGATCAATTAAAGGCCCAGGGTATTGAAGATTTACGACAGTACCTGGATCATCATCCAGATGAAATTGCAAATCTTACACAGATGGTCAACATAGTAGATGTGAACAATACGACCTTGAAACTTTACAATGCTAAAGATAAAGTAGAGTTTTTTGAAGGTCTGGCTTCTTTTTTCGATGAAGCGGCTACAGTCTTATTCAAAGAGGAACTGGTTGCTCTTTTTGACGGAAAAACTGTTTATCAAAACGAATTTCCAGGGTACAAACTGACAGGTGAAAAAATCGATGTAATTGTCAGATTATCTGTGCTTTCTGGTTACGAAGAGACTTTAGAGAAGGTCATTGTTTCAGTAATAGACATCACCCAGCTTAAACAAGCGCAGAAGACATTGCAAGAATCTGAACAAAAATTCAGATCTTTAGCTGAAAAATCACCAAACATGATTTTCATCAACAAGAAAGGACATGTAGTTTATACTAATAGAAAAAGCGAAGAAAGCCTGGGCTATACGCGTGAGGAGTTCTATTCCCCTGATTTCGATTTTCTTTGCTTGATTTCTCCGGATCATAAAGAATCAATTGTCACTAATTTCCGAAAACATTTGGCAGGAGAAGAGGTTGAATCGATCGAGTATGACCTAATCACGAAGGATGAGAAGCGAATTTCTGGTATTCTCACAACAAAAATAATTAATTTTGAAGGCGAAAAAGCGATTCTAGGAATCGTAACCGACATTACCCATCAAAAAAAAGCACAAGAAGAACTTAAGATTAGTGAAGAACGATATCGTAGACTTATCGAACTCTCTCCTGATGCAATTATACTTTCAGACCTAGAGTCGAAAATTCTTATGGTGAATGAACAAGCTGTAAAAATTTTTGGAGCTAAAAGGGAGGAAGAACTGGTTGGTAAGAATGTTTTTGATTTCATTGTCTCTGAAGATCACGATCGTGCAGTAATTAATCTTCGAAAGACTTTAGACGAAGGAAGTATTAGGAATATAGAATATTCTATGATAAAAAATGATGGAAGTATTTTTCCGACTGAGTTGAGTATTGCAATTATATTTGATAAAGATGGTGACCCCTCCTCTTTACTAGGTGTACTACGGGATATTAGTGAGAGGAAGAAAGCTGAAATGACACTTAGAAGGCAGAAAGAAGAATTAAGCGAATTCGCTCATTTTATTGCACACGATATTTCGAACTGTCTTACTACTATTGAAGGTTATACTTCGTTATTAGACGCCGATTACGATGAAACACATATCATCAGTCATCAGGTTGATTATATGAAGAGTCTATTAACACGGTCTCTCACATTAGCTGATGCAGGTCTCGCTGTTAGCAAAGATGACGATGTTGATTTAAACTTTCTAGTAGAAAGAGTTGCTGAGACTTCAATTCCAAAAAATATTACTTTTTACCATGACAACTTGCCAACTGTTCTGTGTGATCAGGAAAGACTTGCGCAAGTCTTCAGAAACATCTTTGAAAACGCGGTAATTCATGGAAAACCAAATGAAATCATGATAAGACTAATTACCTCTACGAAATATCAGCAAATCCTCATAATTAACGATGGTCTTCCCATTCCACCTGAGGTTCAGAAAAAGATCTTTGATTACGGATTTTCAACCCAAACGGAGAGTATGGGGTTAGGACTAACTATTGTTAGGAAAATAATTGAGGCTCATGGTTGGTTTATTACTGTAGAATCGGATATCAATACATCCTTTCAGATTTCTATTCCTCTTCATGAAATGATGATTGATTGAGAATTTAGATCCCATTGGTTTACATTGTAAGTTTATACCCAAACTTTTGGCGAAATTTGGAAACTTTAGGTGTAATAATAAAATTGCAGTAAGGTTGTGTGGAGTTCTTTCGATAGTATTCTTGATGGTACTCTTCTGCACGATAAAATGTTTTGAGGGGAGAAATCTCTGTCACAATAGAGTTTGGATATATTTTCTGATTTGTTAAGGTGACAATCATATGGTCTGCAATTTCTTTTTGTTCAGAGGAGTGATAGAAAATAACTGATCGATATTGGGAACCGACATCGTTCCCTTGTCTATTCAATTGCGTTGGATCGTGTATGAAGAAGAAAATTTCCAGTATCTCGCGATAATTAATGATTTTTGGATTGAATTTAATCTGGACAACCTCTGCATGTCCTGTAGTTCCAGTACAGACTTCCTCATATGTTGGATTGTCAACATTACCGCCTGCGTAACCAGACTCCACTTTGTCAACTCCTTGAAGACCATCAAAAATGGGTTCTAAGCACCAAAAGCACCCCCCTCCAAGAGTAGCAATATCTTTCTCTTCGTCTTGTACCATTGACCTTCCACTTACGAAAATTTTCGTTAAAGTTTCCAAAATTGAATAATTTGATTGGCGTGTTCTGCTGTTTTTACTTTCTCGTGATCTTCTGTCCCAAATATCCCTTCTATTAACCCTTCCTCGTTTATTAAGTATGTAATTCGTGCGACTCGATTTCCACGTTTAAATGCACCATATTTCTTAGCTAGATCTAAATTCTCATCCATTAATAATGGAAATGGTAGAGTATATTTATCAATAAACTTCTGATGGGATTTCGCATTTCCTCCAGAAACCCCAAATACCGAAATATTACTGTCTAGGAACATTTGATAATTGTCTCTAACTGAACAGGCTTCCTTTATACAACCTGGGGTATTGTCTTTTGGATAAAAGTATAAAACATATTTTTTTCCTTTCAAATTTTCTGAGCAGACAGGTTCTCCCGATTGTGTCGTAGTCTCATATCCAGGAGCTTTGTCACCTATTTTTAATGCCATTTTTTGTCACCATCTTCTGATAGCTATGGTTTTCTTCTAAAGGTTCAATGATTATAATCTCTCAATAAGCTTTCTTACTCGATTTTCGAATTTTCTGGTTTATTGTCTAAGAAATCTGACTCGTGTGGTCGAATTATCCGTAAGAATTCCTCTTTTAGTTCTTAATCATGTTGTATCCATCCACGAAAATAAGAATCGATCAGTACCAAAACCAAAAAGAGTCTTTGGGGAAATTTTTGCAACCTCGGGTGTCAATGGTTTCATCATAAATGTACTCCAATCTTGAGGTACAATTTTTGTACCTAATTTGGCTAGATTCTCTGTTATGGAAGGGTGATTTGATTTGATTTGAATATAAGGTGTTGGTAACTCTCTAGTTAGGGATGCGACTGCATTAATTGCATTTATTCCCTTTATAAGTAAAAGATCTACAATTCTTAGAACTGAATCCGATTGTTTTGCAATAAGATATCCAACGGGTTGTTTTTCTTTCCATAAGATCCAAATATCCTTTTCTGCGAGTTCTCCCATCGCGATTTCCCCTATCGCAACCATTGCAGGTATAAACGGTTTAAACCGTCGTGCGAAACCAAGTCGATTCTCTGAAACTTGCTGAAAAAGATCATCCGCTCGATATAAATGGTTAGAACCTTGTTTTGCATACAGGTTACTCTTGTTCTTTATCAAAACATTTCTGTGAAATAACATTGATGAAGAGAAGAAGACATCTTGATATCCTTGCTTGCGATAGAGTAAATGAGCAACCCGATAAGATGAAGTACTAAGGGTGGAGAACCTTAAACCTTCTGTACGCATTCTTTCATGGGCTTCATTCAATAATCGTGAAGCAATTCCTTGACATTTGAAAGAGGGATCAGTACATACTGCCCAAACGCCTCCCACGTCCTCTGGCCCTTCGATAGATACCATGGGTAAACGGAATACCCCAACTTGTCCCGCAATAACTCCATCAACAACACCATACAAAGCAAAAAATGGAAAGGGACGTTTATCTTGTTGTCGAATCATTTGCACCAGTTCAGGAGTAAGCGCATAATCCAATCCCATTAGGTTGAGTTGTAGTACTTCTATGGGGTTGACTTCATCATATTCAAGGATTTTCACCTAATCACATCCTCTACATGAATGTATTATATCGCATCACAATTTTCGATTACAGTTTTTCTGTAGATTTCATCAATCCAGCAATATTGGAAGGAGTAAAAAAACCATCAAAATCTCCAAAGCGCTGAATGTATTCAAAAATGTGGTTGGTTGTTTTAGTTGGTATAGTAAAGATCTGTTCAATGCCTTCTTCCTCAGATCCGATAATATCTTCAGTTGTAAATTTCACTCCGCGTTGTTTTTGAATTTCAACCACTCTTTCAATGTCTCTTACTAAATATGCTAGATGGTGAACACGGGATCCATAGTTTTGACAATATTGCTCAACAATTGAATCTTCTGATAATCCTTCTGAAATCACTATGACTGGTAGTGTTTCATTTAACTTCAAACAAGTCGTTATTGCATTCGCATTTAACACTTTAAATGATTTAAACTCCCGATACGGTGCGAGAGTCATCAATTCCGCCATTTTCTTTATCCTTTCCCCCTGCTTCACTCGATAAGCCACGTGATCTAATTTTAAAATTAAATCGTCAATCCCACTTTCTTTTCGTTCTTGTTCAATCTGTTTGAGATCTAATGATGCCATTTTATCCGAGCTCCTTAATTGTTAAGTTTATAATCAGAAATCTTTCATAGACTCTCCTGTTAAATAATCTCTTATTTTCTACCTTAATCATAACAAATTAAATTCTTTCATCTGACTTAGTCTATGTTTATCGAATTTATACAATATTTAGTAAGTGAATATGTAATGGAAGTACGAGAATATCAAAAGAGCGATATAAATGGAATAAAGCTTTTACATAAGGAATTTGAAAAAGAATTCTTCAATGATTTTCCTACAATGTCTGATGGAGGGCATTGGGAGTCAGAGTTAACACATCATGATAGTTCTATGCTAGAAGATGGAAAATTTTGGGTTATGGAAAATGAGGGAGAAATTATTGGATTTGTCGGGATACAAGTTGTGGGTGAGAATACGGCGGAATTAATCAGAATGAGGGTTAAAAGGAAGTTCAGAAGACAAGGGTTAGGAAAACAATTACTCTCAATGGCAGAGAAGTACTGTAGAGAACTTAAAAAGAGGAGGATAGAGTTACATACAGCTAAAAGGTTAGTTATTGCAAGAAGAATGTATGAAAAAAATGGTTATAAATTATATAGCGAGCAGGAAATACCAATGCCTTTTAAATTTACTATGATGTCATATTACAAAGATCTGGACGTTTAATTACTTGTATCATTTTCGCCTCTATTCAGCAGAGATCATTTAATTAACTTCGGTTACAGATTAATTTTAGCAGAAACAATTAAAGAAAATGGAATTTTCTGATTAATCTCAATGAATTTCCGATCAATTTCCTGGGCATTTTGATAAGGAATAGTGTCACCTAACTCTTTCACTTCATCAAAAGTATAACCTAAAGGTTCTACGATACGTTCAATTGAGAATCCAGCCGAAATCAATCCATTAATGATCTGTTCAAAGCGAAAATAAGTACTTCCAAATCTCGCAATTGTCTCTCTCTCTTGATTTTCCCAGTCCCACATATCTCGTTCTTCGCTGAAATAACAACGAATCTTTTCCCACGATTTTTCTTCTAGTGCTTCCCATGTGACAATCATTATAGGATGGAGTACACAGATCACAATTCTTCCCTTTTTTCGTAAAACTCTCGCTGACTCCATGAAAACTTTTTGAGGATGTTCTACATAACTCAATGCGTGTGATGAAATTATTAAATCATATGAATCGTTTTCAAATGGTGATAAATCCTCCATATTCCCTCTTATGAATTCTATTTCCACATTTTGACTCTTAGCGAGTCTTTTAGCATAATCCAATTGTGATTCAGATTGGTCTAAGCCTTTAACGTTTTTCGCGCCCCATTTGGCAAGTACGATGGAATTCTGCCCTCCTCCACAGCCTAATTCCAAGATTTCTAGCCCCTTGACTGCTCCGATTACTTGAAGTTCCTTCTCACCAGGACTATATGGGCCATAATGTACATCATCTAAAGAAATTCGTGTAGTCTTCTGATAGTAATCACTAAGACGGTTCCATGACTCGCGATTATGCTCGTTTGACATTAGAAATCAATAACTAGGTATCAGAAATTTATTTATTACAGATCTGTAAAGGAGGCGTAAGGTTGAAAAATTTATTAAAAAGGAATCATCTATATTAAAAACTGTTTATACAATATCACTGTTGTTATCTTTAGTTGAAATACCAGTTATTATTACCCAGTTATTGCTTTCAACGAGTATAGGTATATTTTTCTTTTTTCCATTGTTTCTTCATGATTGATGGAGCGTCATTATATAGCAAATTACCAGGGAAAAATGGATCCTTACCAGATCACTGGTAGTAAAAACGGAACCAAAATCCGCGACAAACTCTGGATTAGAGATACCTCTTCCTCTTGGTTTTCTCAGTTCCACATATCTTGTTCTTCACTGAAATACACACAGGCAGCACCTAAGGATAAGATAACGGCAAAAATTTGCTTATTTACCACCGTAGATCATCTAATTAATTCTCAGAGAAAATAGTTGAGTATGTGGCATTTTGTGAAAGGTCTATTTATAATTTCAAGATTCTGTATTTTTTTGGGAAAATGATGAATAAAAGAGCCATCTAATGTTTTTTACGAATTTTCAGATTCACCTTAATTTCCCATAACAATGCGGACAGAAGAATGCAGATCTTGAAACTGATTTTCCACAATATTTGCACTCTTTGGTATCCCCTGCTTTAGGTGAGGCTTTTTTAACGACTTTTTTCACTTTCTTCTTGGGTTGAGGAGTTGTTTTGATCGCCATTTTTGGTGCTTTAGTCTCACCTGTAATGGGACTTTCTCCCCGCCACTTGAGAGTTGGTTCCCAGTCAACATCGATTGGTTTTTTTGCCTTCTGTTTTCGGCCAATTATAAATCCAGCGATCACTAAAGCCGTGCCAGCGAAAGATATGAGAGAAGGTATTACCATATAGAAAGTGTAAGTGATGTATACTCTTATATTTTCAATATAGAGATCATTAACAGCTTCCTGTAATGCTGGATGTCCTTGTACTCGTGCATATAGTGAAAATGAGGTTGAACCATATTTCGAGGGGACAGTTATATAATGATGCTGTGTGTACTCATCACTGGAAATCCAAAAATCATCATTAGTTGTACCGGGAATTGTTCCTATCACTTGACCTGCTTTTGAAATTATTATCGAGCTTGAAACTGAGAATTCACTCCCTGACGGGGAATGATAATCCCAATATATGATCATTTGCATAGAAGACGGATGTGAAATACCTTCGATTAATGGAATATCTATGTAACTTCCATCAATAGGGATTTGGTCGCTTGTACCACTTTGAAACCGTTTCTCACGTATAAACGGGAAGGTTTCAACCGTGTTAGCTGCAAATCCAAAAAGAAAACCAGCTGCAATAACAACTAGGCCAATTTTTGTTAATTTATGTACCATTTTCTTTATCCCTATTGAAATAAAAAAAACCTATTATTTACACACCTTATTTGTTAATATAATTTGTATTCATAAGGTTTTCTATAATATAGTAAACGAAATGTTTATATTTCAAGAAACAAGTAATAATTGGTTTCATTTATCATTAAGTATCTGTTTTAGGGAAGAAATAATATTGAAACTACTTAAAGAAATAGGAAAGAAATGTTTTAAATCCAGTTATTATTCATTAATCATTATAATAATATTATTTTCCCTTTTAGATCTTAGTGTCTCTCATTTATTAAAGGTTGACAACCCAACTAGTCCTACTATTGGGAAAAAGATTGAAATTAACAAAGGATTTTTGTCTCCTAAAGATATTATCATAACAAATATGTATAACTTAGCTTATCTCAATTCTCCTCCTCCTCAAATCCGTCCCCCAGAGATTAAAGTTTTAAGTATAGCAACTCTTTCTGCATATTCTGAATCCTCTCCTATCTTTATCGATAACAATACTGATTTTGAAGATAAAGCAAATTCCAGTGGATGGATTGGAAATGGATCTCTCTCTTCCCCATACATCATAGCTAATCTGAATATCACAATCACCAATCCTTCTGGGTATTTAATTGAAATACGGAATACAGATGTTTATTTTCAAATAGAAAAGTGTCTACTCATTAAAGGTTCCAGAGGAATAAGGTTAACAAATGTGAGTAATGGAAAAATAAGCGAAAATCGCTTAGGTAATTCTTCCTATGCGGGGATAGAATTAAGAGATTCAATTGAAATCAATATTACTTCTAATACGATTAACAATGAAAAAGGGTTTGGTATTTATTCAACTAAAACAAATAATTCTATTATATACAATAATTCAGTGTTTGAAAATGAATACGATGGAATCTTCTTCACTCAGAGTAACAATAGTCTATTTCGCAAAAACTGGATTTATGAGAATGGCGAGGAAGGAGTGACGGTTTTAAACTCTAACGATAATACATTTATTGAAAATTATGTATTTAATAATACTTGGGAAGGGATAGAACTTAGTACAACTAAGAATTGCTCTTTCTCAAACAATACATGTATTGAAAATGGAGAATATGCTATAAAACTTTCCTTTTCCAATGATTCATCGCTCATTAATAATACATTAGATGCGGTTGCTCTTAGCAATTCATACAACCCCAAAATAGTTAGAAATAATATCTTTGGACAAATATCTCTACAAGAAGGTGGATATGCCAATATATCCGACAATAGTATAACTTTCCCTGGAGATTGGGCGATCAGGCTTTTTCGATTTGGACAGAATTATATATCAAACAATTATATATTCAATAGTGGAGGGGGAATCAGATTCCAAAATAATTGCGGAAATAGTACATTGTCCGATCTGTATATCACGAATTGTACCTTTAATAGAGCGATCTACTTACAAGATAGTTCAAACTCTACTATTACAAATATCACCGCAACTAATTGTGGTGATGGTTTTTTGCTTTATTACTCTGAAAATTGTACGGTAGATCAAATCTATTTAAAGGATCTCAGTGGGAGTGGGTGTACAATATATTCAAGTTCATATAGTAATATAACAAATATCTACCTCAAAAATACATCTAATGTAGGATTTAGTCTTGAAGAGTCCAATTCTAGTTACATTGATAACATAACGGTAATTAATAGCTCTTCGAATGGTTTCAGCGCTAGTCAGTCTAATAATTGCACCTTATCCAATATGGATGTAAATAATACTTCAGGTTTTAACATGAATCACGCTAGATTTAACTACATAAGGAACGTAAATATTTGGAATGCGTCAAATAATGGATTAGATTTGTATGGTATTAATATGAGTGTATTTGAACAATTCAATGTTGACAAAAGTAGGGAGTATGGAGTGGAGATTGAATCTTCATACAATTTGCAGTTCAATGAATGTGAGTTGAAAAATAACCAATATCATGGCATTAGGGTATATAATAGTGGTGAGGTCAACTTCAACTCGTGTTCAAGTTATAACAACGGTAGAGATGGGTTCGAAATTGACCTCTGTTCCAATTCTATCTTCTATAAAAATTATGTCTTCAACAATTCTGATCGAGGTATGGAAATAATCAATTCAATATCAATTGAAGTCATTCAGTCTGCCATATATGGAAATGCTTTCGAAGGCATTCGTTTGTATGGGTCAGAACATGGTACAGTTCGTCATTCGATTATTTTCAGAAATGCATATAGCGGATTAATACTAGTTAAGCCTTATGAAGAAGAATATAGTGGTAATAATACGATTACTCGAAATGATTTCATTGCTAATGGGTTTGAAGGTTCAGAATCACAAATCAGATCTGATATAACAACTGAGAAAGTAAGTTATAATTTTTATGATTCTCATAGAGAACCAGATGATGATTCTGATGGAATTATAGATATTCCGTATTTGATCGGAGAAAATTATGAGGAAGAAGAGTATTATTATGATAATTATCCGCTTTCAATGCCTTACAATATTGCTACAATTCATTATGTCACCCAGCCAATTATGATTTATCCCTATTCCTATAATATTAGTGAGCCTTATTATATAGAACCTGTACAGGTAAGTGGCACAATCACCGTTAAATGGTTACATTCTATTGACTCATTTGATGAAGAACTTACATATTCCCTTTGGATTCGTCAGTATTCATGGGAAGCAGAGGAAAACTGGACAATAGCTGTTGATGGAATTACATCAAATTCTTATGACTGGGATACCACCTCAATTTACAAGGGACATTATTACGTTAAGGTCGTAGCGTCACATATTTCTGGTATAAATGTTAGTTCCGTGATACAGGAGATTCAAATCAATAATGCTCCTCCAGAACTCACTGATTTCTACTCCTCACCTGGCTTAACTTTCCTTCCGATTCTTTGGTTTCTGGGGGTCATTATAGTTTCTCGTCATCATCGAAAACATGATCAATGAAGTAGCATTACTTCCGTTGAGATTATTTCATGCAAGAATTTATCAGTCGGATTTTAAAGTGCTTTTTCTAGTTGAAAGCTATGGCTATATTGTTTATATCCCAGTTCTTTGTAAGGTGCTAAGCGGGGTGAATCAGGAAAGAAAGTAACATCCAATTTTTCTTTGCCTTTTGCTAGTGCTCTATTCTCCATTTCCTTTATCAAAAATGGTTCAATCGCTTGATGATCACCATGGACAGCTGCTCCTCCAAAATAAGCTCGTTTTATCTCTGAGTCTGGTGGAACGTAAATTCCAAAGAACCCTACCAGAGTACCTTCCTTCTCTGCGACAATAACATTGTCAGGATCGTAACCAGTACTGTCCATATATTGTTCATAATCTGTAGCAACGAAAGGACTTTTCATTAAAGGGTCCTTTCGAGAGACCTCTTCAAGAGTAGGTAGATCCTCTCGTTTCATTGCTCGAAAACTATATCCCTCGGGTAATTCATCTTCGTTCTTTGTCAATACCTTCTCGTGAACTAAGTATTCGATTTTAACCTCAAAACCTTTCGACTTGAAAAATTCGAGTTGTTCAGGATATTCTGGGGAGCCACCCCGTCGTAGGAGCTTTGTGCCTTCATCACGGCATTTTTTCTCCATCGCTTCATATAAAAGATCCCTAACACTCGGATCGGTTCCTTCAGGGAGCCAAGGAAAACCTACATTACGAGAATTCCGTTCTTTGTCACGACCAGATAAACCACTATAACCAATCATTCGATCTTCCTCATAGGCATAAAACATCCTACTTTGATCAAATGTCTCTCGTTTAAATCGATTAATAGTATCTTCAACTTTTGCTGGTACAAAGTTGGGTAACTTGGCAGTTGCTACGTTATAAATCTCAGTCTGTTCTTTCGCAAGCTCTTCTAATCGATTCGGGTCGAATCCTTTAATCTTGATGGTTGTCATAATAGTACCTCAACCTTCATTCAGAACTATGAAGAGTTAAGAATGTTCTTACATAGGCAAAATTGTATAAAAGAACAATCTGTTCAATGAATTAGCGACAACTAGAGCAACATAATTCATTGTTTTGGGTATTTTTTATTAAACGAACCTTAAATTCCTTCCCACAAGATGAACACCGTCTAAGAAGAATTGGACTGGTCATGTAATTAACTGAACACTTTTTAGAGCAGAGTTTTTGACCTTTTCTTTTTATACGAAAGTCTTTTCCACAATATACGCAATTTTTATTGAAGTGGGGGTTACATTGACGTCTAGAGTGATAATAACGGATTTTCGAGTAATTCTCAGGGTATTGTGGATCTTTCGTAAGAACCCAGTATCGGTTGGTAATTTTTGTTCCACATTTTCGACATACAAAGATTTCTTTAATGAGTTGATTACATTTTTCGACCTGTTGCAGATGCTGAAGATGACCGTCCAGCCATTGCTGAGCCTTAGTCAATCTGCTTTTAACAGGTGTTCTAGTGCTTCTCTTATAATCAATTTGTTTAAAATTAGACATTTTCTTTTCCTATCGCTTATTGATCATAATCGAAAATGGGTTCTTTCCTTTGAATTATCCGATTTCTTAGTTTGATTTGTCAGTTAATTGAAAATATCTAACAATGTTTTTAAGTTTTGATGTATGAGCTAATTCACTTCAAATCAAATAATTACATACCAGTCTTATTCATTCAGGAATATCTATATTCTCATGGTTTGTTTTCGAATATTTCTCTATTTTCCGAATTTTTCGCTTGAATGTGGTTAATATAATAAATCTAAAAGAAAAAAAGTCGAGTATTCCAGCTGAAACCTCTAAGTGTAATCACTTAAAGACATTTCATGGTGAATAGCATATGTATTTATATCCATAACACATCAAATATGTGGATTCTTTTCTTTTAAATTCTAAATAGAGTGATTTTTCCTTGAATAAGTTAAAATCCCTTGAAGTTGATAACACATGAGTATAGGCATAATTACCAAAACCTCAATAATCAATACGATGTTAGTGGCAATTCTAATGGGTGTAAACTACATCATTATTATGATCATTGTGAATCCAACATCAGAGATTTTACGAGCACTTATTGGATTTACATTAGGTATGATAATTTTCTCAGTTGTTGCATCATTATTAACTAACTATTTTGGGCTAAAATCCTCTCTTAAACCACTTGAAGAATTGGCAGATGCAGCATTCTCTGTAAGCACAGGAGTTTTTACCCTTGCGCTCGAAACATCAGATCGATCTGATGAGGTTGGGATTCTCCAAAAATCATTCAAGAAAATGTTTACCAGCAATGTAGATTTCATGAAAACACTACAGGACGCGTCTACAAAGCTTCAAACCTCATCTGTGGATTTGACAAACACTGCGGAGGAAGTTAATGCTTTATCACAAGAGATTACAGCAACAATTTCACAAATTAATCGAGGAGCTTCTAATCAATCAGAATTAGCTACTAGGGGTATTGATGAAGTTAAGAATATGGCTGAAATCGTTGCTTCTTCTTTAAAGGACATTAAAAAAGCTTTAGGGGTAATTGAGGATATTGCCGAACAGACTAATATTCTAGCTATAAACGCTGCAATTGAGGCAGCTCGTGCAGGGGAGTATGGTAGAGGTTTTGCGGTAGTCTCAGACAATGTTCAGCGATTAGCGGAAGAAACGAAGGTTAGTGCTACTGACATAGGAAAATTAGCTGAAGAAATCACCACGAACCTTGGTGGTGGTGTGGTTAAACTACAAGAGACTCTTCAGGAGTTTACAGCTCAATCGGATGATTTTAGTGCCTCTTGTGAAGAAGTAGTTGCAGCAACAGAAGAACAGGCCGCCGGCATGCATCAAATGGCAAGTGCGGCTCAAGAACTAACAGACATGAGCGTGGCCTTACTAGATACCGTAACCAGAGTCGAAACCAGGGAAAAAGAGGAACAAATTAAGATTGAAGAAGAAAAAGTACGAGATGAACGAGTTATGCAGGATTATCTTGAAGCACGCCGTATCAAAAAGGATTCATGATTTAATTCACTAAACTGTGGAAAGATTAGCTAAGATATCCCTCCAAATTCCTACCGAATTATATTCAGAAGGATAATCCATGGATGAAAAAGTCTGTATAGTGACAGGAGCTAATCGGGGAATTGGCTATGCAATAGCTGAGGGTATTGTTCAAAAAGGGCGTCAAGTTGTGCTTGTGTGTAGAGATGAAGCTTCTGGGAACAAAGCTCTGAACAAATTTCATACTTCTTACCCTCAAACAGCAGTAGAATTAATAATTGGTGATCTATCTTCGATTGAGAGTGTCAATTCTTTAGCACAAGAACTCCTAAACCGCTTTCCTCGAATAGATGTCTTGATTCATAACGCAGGAATTTGGCCCTCCAAATTAACGAAAAACAAGGATGGGTTGGAAATGGCTTTTATGGTGAATTACCTAGCTCCATTCTACATGACACATTTACTATTAAATCGGTTAAAAGCGAGTAATCCTGCTCGAATAGTCCTAGTAAGTGCAGGACTTTATGTCCGTGGTTTAGTTGATCTCAAGCGGACTCCCTGGGGAGATGACTTCCATAAGATAAAAACGTACATGAATACTAAGCTGTGTGGAATCCTGTTCATGAGAAAACTGGCTGGAATGTTAGAAGGAACAGGAGTCGCCATAAATGCTGTACACCCAGGAGTAATTCGGACAGGATTAGGAGACTTTGGAGGAGTCATTGGGGTAATATTACGAGGTTTCAAGTTATTTATGGGCTCCCCCAAAAAAGGAGCTAAGGGGCCAATCCACCTAGCACTGTCTCCTAATGTTCAGTCAAATGGTAGTTATTATGACAAGACTAAAGAAAAAGCTCTTGTTGAAAAAGCTCTCGATGACTCTTTGGCGAATGAATTGTGGGATTTAAGTGAACAATTATGCGGGATCCAGGTATCGAAGGATTGAATCCTATTTAGTGTTTTTTTGGGATTAATTTCCGTATGAATGCTGTCGGTAGCTGTTTTACAATAATTTGAAAGAGAATAATCCAGTTCTTCAACGTGTTACATGGTATAGAATTTGTGAAAAGTAAGTTAATCTAATGATATTTGAGATTTCGTCATTTTCGCTAACCACTGAATGAAATATCTTTCTTTGTGTACCCTTTAGCATCCACCTCTAGAGGGATGGTATAATTTTCCTTGGGAGTATATAAACATCTGAAAAATTAGGTGTTAGGAGTCCCTTCAGATAAAACCTACCATGTTACACGGAATGGTTGGAGTCAAGCTCTTTTGATTTCTCAAAAACGAGATGTTAAGGGGAAATTTTACTCAGAAAACCCAAGAAGGATCCTTATGAGGGTTACTGAACAGGAGAAACAAATTATTGAGAGATTTCGGCAAATAGAACCTCATCAAATTAACAATTATTTCCTTCGTGAAATTCAGGCCTTAATCCGCAAGCGGATTCAAAATTTAGAACTTTAGTTACGTGAGTCTAGAATTTTACCTACATGAGTGAGGGTAATCAAAAATAAAAACTGTTAAAATGACAAAAGTAATGATTCTACACTCCTGTTTATCATCAGCATTCTTTATAAACGTTGATTTGTAGAGTAACCACTCTTTACTTCGTTATGCTTTACAAAGGTTTCAGATTTTCCCGTAAAGCATCCGCTCGTTAATATGGTAAACATCTCGCGGAGAGTGTCTAGTTTCCAACTTACTTTTTCTGTCTAGTTCTCTTTATGATGAGTAGTGAAAGAAATAAGCTAATTGTTGATAGGATTGTCAACCCTGAGGTCAAGAATGGTTCACCACTGGTTGTTTGAGATGGTTCTTTTGTGGTTGTGGTTACTTCTTCGACTGTTGTTGTGGTTGCTTCTTCTGTCGTTCTGGTCGTAGGTTCCGAGGTCTCTTTCGTGGTAGTTGTAGGTTCTGTGGTCGGTATCTCGTGGGAAGTAGGTAAGTAAGCAACGAATTCATCTAGAATTGTTCGAAAATCATTCATTCGGTCTGTTTGATTAAACTCTAATGTAATCTTTGCTAAGATGGTGATTTCTGTTCCTGGGTTATTTATTTCCAAAAATTCTATGAAATTTAGAGTTAAAGTTTCATCGTTTATCTGATAGTGCTCGCTCTCTGTTCCTTCTTGCCAATTCTGAGCTTGTTTATAGGGATCCCCGAGCATCCAATAGTGGAAAAGCTGATTATCTGCAGTTTGAAAAAATAACATTGACGCTTGAAAGGATGGCAGATCATCTGTCTGACTGAATAATGTCAAAACAGCCAATGAATCAGTTGTATCCAGTTCAGAGGTTGCGTTAAAGGTATAATCTAATACAATTGATATTGTGGAGCCTATTTTAGTTACCTGGAGAACATCAATAGTGCCTTCGTTGGCAGCTTGTACAGGAAAATTCCCAAAGATGAACAGTAATGCAAAAAATGCTAGCATAAACCTCTGTGACATTTTCATTATGCATCTGTCCACGTATCTTCTACTTCAACATTTCCTTTTGCGAACCCACCTGAATCATATTCAGTGTATATCCATTTTATTTTATCGTATGCGAAAGAAACTGTTTCAGTCGGACGGCCCTCATGGAATCCATAATCTTGGATGGATACTACCATAACACTTTGAAGAGTAATGTTCAGATATTTCTTATTAACAGGTTCATAATAGAAACAAAGGATAACAGACAATATATTCTCGCCTTTAGTACATTTCTCGAAAAGCTTAGGAGTGGCTTTATCAACCATTTTTGTAACTCTTAGAGGAGTGTGTTGTGCACTAGCTGATCCAGCACCGCGCATAATTGTTTGCCAATCTGGGCTGGTAATACTATGCGAATAAGCCAGTATATCGATCGAATTTGCTCTTGTAGTATGTTCTGATTCTCCTGAGAAACCAGAAATCCACATGTTCATGCTATAACCATCGCTTTCGTATGTATTTGTCTCTTGAATCGCATTAGTTGAGGCATCTACATGTTGGTTGCTCAACGCCACTACAAGAAAACCAGTGGCACCTCCTAAAAGGAGTACTAGGGGTATTATAATTCTTACAATTTGATTTGTTTTCATTCTATAGTCACCATTTTTCTTCATGAAAATGAGTATTTGTACTGTAAGGATTTTTTAAACCTTACCGATTAAAATTAGAATAAAGTTTGATTTTTTCTATTAGAATTATTTCTGTTTTCATAAGATAAAACCTTTTTACGCAAGAAGTTTTGCACGAAATGTGATGAAAATCGTTGCATTCAAATTTGAAAGACCCCGAATTGATTAAAGCGCATTCTAGTTATGTTATAGATGTTTTATTTTCACCTGATAATCGTCTGCTAATTTCTGCGGGGATGGATAACATTATAAATCTGTGGAGTGTTCCAGAATGGAAGTTAACAGGTACAATGGCTGGTCACACTCATAGTGTTAATTCTATTACTCTTTCACCAGATACGAAAACTCTTGCTTCTGGTTC
>JAEOTY010000180.1 GCA_016839625.1 Candidatus Hodarchaeota archaeon | reverse complement strand
TAAAGGTTACCTAGGGTCGGTGGTCTAGCCCGGTTATGACACCTGGTTTACACCCAGGATATCAACAGAATACTGTTGACCTAGGATATCGGCAGTTCAAATCTGCTCCGACCCACTATTCCAAAACTATATGTGAGTTACCTACAATGTCTGGAGACTTATTACATCTCATTCGTGATGCTGAGAAAAAATCCGAAAAAATAATCAGTGATGCTACTCTCGAAGCTCAAAGGATTATTGAGGAGGCTCGTTCTGAGGCCAAAAAAATACTTACACAAGCAAAATCTAAGAAAACAGATAATAACACTGATCGATTAAAGATAACTCGTAAAGAATACCAAGCTAAAATTCAGGAGCTTGAAACTCAACTGAAAAAACAAAAAGCTAAGAGTGAAAAACAAGCATCTTCAAACACGGAAAAAGCTATCGACTTTGTAGTTAGCTCCATCCTAGAAGACTAATGAGGTGGATTAACATCTATCTAGTTGCTGTTGGTGATCCCAAAACGTGTACTTGGTTAAAACTAGCTGGAATAGGGGAAGTTTATCCTATTGAGGAAGATCTTCAAGATTCCTGCGAGGTTCTATCCAATATATGGTTACGAAAGGACATCAGCATTATTCTAATCACTCCTAAAATAGCTGAACGTTGTCATCAACGAATTACAGAATTCATGTCAGAAAAAACTTTTCCAGTTATAATGGAGCTACCAACTGATCTTAAGAAAGGTAAAGATCCTCTTACAGAACTTATTCGCCAAGCTGTAGGTATTAAATTAGAACTATAATTTGCGGGGGTTTCCCAGCCAGGTCAAAGGTATTTACATAAAAACTGATGGTAATTAGTTATCATTGAATACCGACATAAGGAGCTGGACTTAGGATCCAGTCGCATAGGCGTTCGTGAGTTCAAATCTCACCCCCCGCATATTATCTTGATCTTTGTGACTCTGACATTGATATTCCTATGCTTTAGGAATAGAATTATGATTGTGGCCAATTAGGACGAATGGTTAAATTAATCGATGGAAGCGTACATGATGGAAAGGAATTGAAATGGTTGAATATGAAGAAATGTTTTCTGAAATACGAAACAAGATGGAACACGATAATGAAGCACGGGAGGAGTTGATTAAACTAGGCAGACTTTCAATTCGAAATTCCTCTATCGCTATACGTCACTTACATCGAAAAGAAATGGATAAAGCTGAAAATATGATTAAAGAGAATACCACATTAATTGCTCGAATAAATGATTTAGCTCAAGGAATGAATCCGTCACCGTTTGGTATGGTGATGTCATGTAATCAAGAATATGCTGAGGCAATTTTTCTTTGTTCTTTCCTTCAAGAGAAGGCTTTACCCTGTTATACTGACCTAAATATTCCTTATTTAGCATATCTTCATGGCATTCCTGATTTTATTGGTGAGTTACGCCGTGTAGCTCTAGACTCACTAAGAGAAAAAGACAATGAGATTGCCATTAAAGCACTCGATGTGATGGATGAACTTTATTCCTTTTTAATTACATTAGATTATCCCGACGGTTTAACTTTCAATTTGCGAAAAAAAACAGATTTTGCTCGAAACATAACAGAAAAAACCCGAGGGGATGTCGTACTCTCTCTTAATAGATTGGATCTTGTTACAACATTTGATAAGATGCTTCAAACATATCTAAAAGAAGATTTAACACAAGATGACGAATAAGGTTTACAATTCTTCTTTCTGCATTTTTAGCATCCGATAGCTTAATATCGGTTGTCTAGCAGCTTTAACATCATCAATACGACCTACTGAAGTGTTAAGAGGTGCTTGTAAGATACGCTCTTGCTGTTGTGAGTCAATTAATTCAGAAATCTTCTCTAAAATCTTAATAAATCCATCCATCATCTCCTTTTGTTCTGACTCTGTTGGCTCAATCATCAACGCTTCAGGCACAATTAAAGGAAAATAAATCGTTGGTGGATGAAAACCATGATCAAGGATGTATTTTGATACATCAAGGGCAGAAATATTTTTTTCCTTGGCTAACTTTTTCGCTGAGAGTACAAATTCATGCATACAGAAAGAATTTTTTCCGTAAGGCACTGAAAAATCTTTTATAGTCTGACACTTAGATTTCATGTAGTTTGCGTTCAATACAGCCATTTCTGATACAGCTTTTAATCCTTCATAACCTAATCGGAGAATGTAAGTATACGCTCGGAGAATAGTAGAGAAATTACCGAAATAACTTCGCACTTTGCCAATTGTTTTAGAGTGGTTGTGTTGAAAAAAATATTCTTTAGTTTTAGGATTAAAGTCTATACTTGGTACTGGTAAGAATGGTTCCAATCGTTCAATGACTCCAACTGGTCCTGCACCTGGTCCTCCACCGCCATGAGGGGTACCAAATGTTTTATGAAGGTTAAAATGTACGACATCAAATCCCATATCTCCAGGTCGTACCTTACCCATAATGGCATTGAAATTAGCCCCATCATAGTATGCTAAACCGTCAACATCATGAATTTTTCTGATAATTTTTTCAATATTTTTCTCAAAGATCCCTAGAGTGTTGGGATTCGTCAACATTATACCTGCAGTTCTTTCAGTAATAGCAGCCTCTAAAGCTGTTAGATCAATACACCCATCTCTATGGGATGGTATAACAACAGTTTTGAAACCGCACATTGTCACGGTGGCGGGATTTGTACCATGTGCGCTATCAGGGACAATTATTTCTTTTTTAGCATCAAGATTACCCTGTACTGCATGGTATTTACGGACTATCATCATACCCGTATATTCTCCATGAGCACCTGCAGCTGGTTGGAGAGTTACTTTCTTCATTCCAGACAGTTCAGCTAGCCAATTAGCTAATTCATACATAATCTGGAGTGATCCTTGAACCATACTGGGATCTTGATATGGATGGATATTTTGTACCTCTGGGAATGAAGCGACAAAATCACAGATCTTTGGATTATATTTCATCGTACAACTACCCAAAGGATAAAATCCAGAATCTATTCCATAGTTCATTTGAGACAGCCTTGTATAATGCCGAACTACTCCAAGCTCACTTAATTCTGGAAGATCAAGTGAATCATCACGTAAGAGGTGTTTAGATATTTCTCGTTTTGCACGAGTAAGCAACGATTTCTCTTCTTCATCTAAATCCTCTACCTGATGCCCTATTCTCCCTGGATTCGATTGTTCAAATATTAGTTTTTTTTCCCACGTTGTTTGTTTGAACATTCAATGCCCTCCTTGTTTTGTGAGAAATTCTTGGATCTTGTTTGAGAATTGGTTCATATCTGCTTTTGATGTCATTTCTGTTACTGCAGAAAGATAACACCTTTTTAATTCTGGAAAATATGATTGGAGTGGAAAACCTCCTTGAATATTATTTTCTTTAAGAAATGATTCAAATTTCTCAGTGGAAAAATTTGAGTCTAGTTGAAAAATAAATTCTTTAAAAGGCGATCCAGAAAAATAGGGTGATTTAATACCCTTAAGAGATTGTAGTTCTTCTAATAGATATGCTGTGCGAGCCATACAGATTTCTGCTAACTGTTTTAAACCCTTTGGGCCTATTAAACTCAAATAAATAGCAGAGGCAAGAGCACAAAGAGCATTATTAGTACAAATGTTCGAAGTAGCCTTTTCACGTCGAATATGTTGCTCTCGGGTTTGTAGTGTCATAGTAAAAGCTCTGGCCGGAGATTTCATTTCGGTTGTGAGGCCAATGATTCGACCAGGTAAAGCTCTTGAAAGGTTTCTTTCATTCTTTACTGCAAAAATACCCAGTAGAGGGCCACCAAAATTCATTGGTAATCCTAGGGATTGTCCCTCTCCTATGGCTATATCTGCTCCATAATCACCAGGGGACTTTAAAATCCCTAAAGAAATAGGATCTACTCCTACCACAAAAATTGCTTCTGAATTATGAGCTATTTGTCCTACTTTTTCAGCTTCCTCTTCAATAATGCCAAAGAAATTCGGATTTTCAATATATATCCCCGAGATTTCTCCATTAAGAACTTCTATTAACTCTATTAATGCGTCTAAATCAACAGTTCCCTTTTCTTGATTAAATGGGTACGTTTTTATGGAGATCTGTGGTCCTTGAGCGTAAGTTTGGAGAGTTTGAAGCCTTTCTGGTTGTAGATAAGCAGGAACAAGGAAAGTGGTTTTTCTCTTCACTCGAGTGCACATCAAGGCTGCTTCTCCTAAAGCTGTAGCCATATCATACATAGATGAGTTTACAAGATCTAATTTTGTGAGTTCAGCAACCATTGACTGATATTCCCATAATGCTTGAAGCATACCTTGAGAGATCTCAGGGGCGTATGGTGTATAAGACGTATAAAATTCTGATCTGCTAATTAGAGTTGAAACAACCGTTGGAATGAAATGATGAAAGATTCCTGCTCCTAAAAAAGATGGGATCTTATCTAGTCTAATATTCTGAGCAAGAATGTTTCTAATAATATTCAATGTTTCTTGTTCAGTGTGAGCGTTAGGAAGATCTAGCTTTTCTGAAAAGCGTAATTCATTTGGAATACCTGAGAATAAGTCATCAATAGAGGTCACACCTATTGTTTCAAGCATTGTTTTTATTTGAGTATCAGTTTGAGGTAAATAAGGATGAGAAAACCATGGCAATGTCATTGACATCTTCACCTTTAAAGATATAGAGTTTCTACAACACTCTCTTAGTACTTATCCTTTATTGAGCTTGGAATTTTAATTTATTCTTGCGAATGTTTGTAAGATTTATTTTTTGAATAAGATCTTCAAAATCAAAAATCCTTGAAATAAAAAAGTCCTTTTTGATAATCGAATAGCACTAATGTTTAATACGTCTAAGAACAACCACACTTAGACTGAACACCAATAAAGGTAAGAAATACCCTATAATTGGTAGAATTGGGTTTGCGGGGGTTTCCCCTTTCGGTATAGGAAGGAGAGATTCTGTTGTTGTGACCATTCTTTCCCCTTTCAGTAAAATTTCTTCAGAATTTGATAATTCATACCCTGAAATTCCATTTAACAACAGAAACGAAACATTCACAGGTTCTAGGGTTACAGATATCGACTCAGAAGTAGTAACATTGTATGTAATTGAAAAAATTGCCTTTTTTTCTACTTGAAGAGTACCAAGAGTATAATCAAATTTTTCGGCATCTCTTTCGATTTCAAGATCTGTTGCTGAACTGTGTAAGAGTTCTACTTCTGAAGGAATTGTAACTGTCATAGAAACGTTGAGAATGTCCTGAAAATAAACATTGGTAATCGAAATGCTCACATTAATTTGATCAGCTTTGAAAGCCGTGAGAGGATTGGCCACTTGGATAAGTTGAAGAGGTACAACGGTCACGTCAGAAGAATGACTATTCACTTGACAAGTAGATCCGCTGATAGCACCTATAATAAAAATTAGGATAAAAAGACTTCTTCGTTGTATCCTAGTGCCCTGAACCATCTACATTTCACCATTATGATACAAATCTTCCAGTAAGGAAGTTAAGAACCAATATCCTCGCAGTAAGTATGGAAATATAATTAATTTTAGAAAGTTTCGAGAGGATATTCTTACAACCGTTCAGACCCATTAAAAATCTGGAACTCTCCAATCCTTTGAAAGTTATCCCAATTAGATCTTTCCAGAAAAAAGAGAAATTAAGATCGTTTTCGAGTTTTGAGTCTAATTAACAGAGATAATCGTCTCTTCATGGTTAGTAGGCAACCACTGTCTCGCGAAGAGCCATATATGCCGCCATCTGGAACAATTTGTTAACATTTTCTCCTTTTAAGGCACTTGTTTCAAAATAAGGCGCAAAAAATTCTCGTGCAAGACTTTCTGCTTCTTCTTTAGAGACTTCTCTCTTTTGAAGGTCTTTTTTATTCCCCACGATAATAAAAGGGGTCTTAGGACTGTGTCGTTTCAACTCACGAACCCAATGTTTTACATCGAAGAAAGACCCTCGGTTTTGAAGGTCAAAAACAATTAAAGCAACACGACTCCCGTAATAAAAATCACTCCGGACACAACTGAAACGGTCTTGCCCCGCCAAATCCCACATTACAAGTTTCACAGAAGTATCTTTCAAGTAAGTTTGATGAACTTCGATGTTAACTCCTACTGTGAGATTATATGTTCCCGGGATTCTTTGGGTACGCAAATGTGAGCACAATGATGTTTTTCCCACCTTCCCATCTCCGATAAGGATTAATTTTGTAGCGAATTCTTGAACAGACAACGGATATTCTCCTGCGGTTTAGTCTGTTCTATTATTATTGGCCAAGAATTAAAGAACCAATAATATTTCAGTAATATCCCTGATCAGCATATGATAAGAAGGTTTGAAATAAGTTGGAAATCATCTATTGGATTTATCTATTGGATAAGGATTCCTTAGGAATGAAGTTTATCAAAATTTCATGACGGGAATAGCAATTTAAATTATAGTAGAACCCATGGTCATTGATGATGCCATCTCTTGAATTGACATTTTCGCATCCTAAGAATTATTTCTCTGCTAGTCATTTCTTGATAGGCTTTAGTAAATGTGACCGATTACACGGTCATAACTATCGAGTAAAGGTCCGTCTCCAATACAAACAAGTAGATCTCGCGTCATCAATAGATTTCCGGACAGTAAATGCCGCCATTCAGCATGAATTGCAGCGCTTGAATCAAAAAATCCTCCTTCCTAAAGATTCACCAGAACTCCAAATCGCTTCAACACTAAACGATAAGAATTGGAAAATTCTTGTTGCTGATAAGGAATACTCTTTTCCCAAAGAAGATGTTAGAATTCTCGGGGGAATTACACAAACAACCGCAGAGAACCTGGCTTATTATTTTCATAGGAAGCTTGGTTCATGGTTACAACAGAATTATCCTAACATGGTCACTATTCTAGATGTCACTATAGTAGAAAATAGAGGAAACCAAGCTAAATATTCTGCTCCAATATAATGACTAACAAAAAAAAGTGTTAATCCCAACGATTTCCAGTCAGCATCAAATATATCAGAATAAGAATCCCAATGATTAGAAAACCCCCTAGTAGAATTAAAACACCTAGACTTAAAAGTGTCAGAATAAGTGTAACTAGATCCAAATTAAATTTCCCCAATAAAAGAGATCAATACGACAAAATTCTTTCTCGTAAAAACCAAGATTTCTATATTTATAAGATTTACTAAAACAACTTTTTATTCTATCATTTTTGAAGTGTATCCAGCATTTCTGATTTTCCTAGGAAATTCTTGATAAATCTTGAAATCGGACAGGATGCCAAAACTGCGGTAATCTCTAGGTTCTTCCCAACTTTTAAATAGGGGGTTCGTCATATTTCTTTAAATCAGAAATAATATACTGCTCTAATCGTACAAGGTCTCCTTTAGAAATAACGTCTGTAGAATTTATTTCCTCTTCTAATTTTGTTGGTTTAATGCGAATCACCCAGGATTCATAGCAATCATCATTAACTAACTTCGGGTTATCAAGAACAGCAATATTTGCTTCAACAAGAATTGCAGATAAAGGTAAACGGAGTGGACCAATCCATTTATCACTTTCAACTGTTCCAAAGGCTGCTCCTTGTGGAAATTCTTTTCCTAAAGGGCGTGTACGTATATGAAGAAGCGATCCTGCTTGATGTTGTCCAAAAAAATCGAAACCAACTTCAAAAATAGAGTTATTGGGTTTAAACCAAATGTGTCCTGGATCATTAGCATAATAAAAGCGATCTAAGGGGAAAAAATATTTAGTAGTAACTTCTTGTTGGAGTTCCTTGTCAAATTTCTTTGTAGATATTTCTAACTCTTTTTCGCCCATGTAACTCACCGAGAAAAGTCTTCTGTTGTAGCCAAAAGAATCTCTTTAATAAGCTGTTCGATATCTTGAGGATTTTGGAGGATAGAATTATATGAATCCACCTGTATTAACCCATGCGTATGCCATGTTAAACGAATTCCTTTAGATTGAAAGACCGAAATACTGGGAGTAGTAGCGAGTACTTGATAATGTCGTTTTTTTAAAGATTGTAACACCAATTGCATGCTAGATGGTTTGGATGCCTTGAAAGATATATACCAACGATATGGGTTATTTGAACATCGCTTTGTCGAGATTTTAGGAGTATTCATCGATTTTTTTGACATAAATTATCCTCTAGAGCCCTCATATGGCAATTTTTAAAGCTTTTATATCAAAGTTATCGCGATAATCTATAGAATTTTCATTCGACAATGGTTTTCTTAATTAATGCTGGATATGAATGAAAAAATTTTCTTCTATCACTGTTTTCCAACCATAAATAGTATAATCTTGGATAATTTAGTGCGTTAATGGAATTATAATAATAAAAAACCTCTTGATTGGACACGTTCTTAAGATGAAAGCAATATGTCTTATTTCTGGTGGTATAGATAGTGCTGTTGCTGCGCAAATTGCGATTCTAAAAGGATTTCAATCCCTCCTCCTTCTCTACTACCATAATTTTCCATTTCATTCACTAGGTACAATCGAAAAAGTAGTATCTCTTAGTAATATAATTGCAGAACGTAACCCAGAGTGTTTTGTTTCTTTAACCATAATTGCTCATGGAAAAACCCAAGAAACTATACTAAATAACCTTAAAGGGAGAAATATTCGTCAAACGTGTCTATTTTGCCGAATACAGATGTTTCATAAAGCCGAAATATTTGCTCAACAGATGGAAGCGAATGCTATTGTCACAGGGGAGATCCTTGGAGAACAGGCAAGCCAAACATTGGATAATTTATCTATTGTCTCTTCGAAAGTTAAAATTCCTGTACTTAGACCCCTAATAGGATATAATAAAGAGGAAGTGGTTCAGCTATCTAAAAAGTGGGGTTTCTATGACACATCGATACTTCCAGGAGGCTGTTGCAGTATAAATCCCAAATACCCTGAAACAAAAGGTCGAATAGATGTAGTAGAACAGATTTTATCTCGTATGTCTGGACAGATTAATGTTGCTACTCAGTCTGAATTGGAAAGTATTCCAACTTATTCTCTCCCCATAGGTATCGAGATGGTACTAAAAGATATCGAGATTTAAACAACTTTTACCATCAAGAAGTTTTCGTAATCAACTAACACCTTTATATATCCAGAAAATTTGTTATCTAGATCCAAATCACCTGTGTCAACGTGTATTTCTTTGTTCGGCAGATTTTCAATCTTCATTCGGGTAGCAACAACATCTATTTGCCCTAATCCAATCTTTATAATGACTTGAGGACTAAATTGCAGATTACCGCGCCCAAAAATGTACCCTTGCCCTCCAATGGGAGTTATAATGATACGAGTTGATTTTGCCTCCCTTCCATCTATCAGACGCAAAATGTCTGATTCCGACAAATCTTTTTCAACAAGAGAGAAATTTTGAATTGCATCAATTCCTAGTAACGTTTTTTGTTCATAAACAGATAAGCTGAATGCTTTGGATAATTCTTTTATCGTCGATCCTGGCCCCAATAAATAAAGTATATTTGAATCTATTATCTCTTTAAAAGACCGAATAATCCCTCTCATGTTCTCTTTCTCTGAATTAACATGATAACTGCTTGTCTTAGTAAGCTGCATTAACGAGGGAGCTTGAGGTACAAACCCTAGTCCAAATAATTTAGTAAGAATCCGATCTTGGCGAAATTCTTCCTCATCTAGATCAATTATTTCTGATTTAGCAAATTGAACCTTATTTCGTACAAAGTTGCATAAGATTTCTACTCCTTTCTCGATTCCTTGGGAAAACACTCCAGAATGCATTTTTACTCCAGAGGGGATCCCCAATATAGGAAATTCTGATCCAACTGATTGTATAATATCACGTGCTGTTCCATCACCTCCAACAAAAACAAGTAAATCTATTTTTTTTTTCTTGAGAAATTCAGCTGCGAGACAAGTGTCTTCCCGACTTGTTTTACGAGAAATGGAAATATTTGGAATTTCCTGCCACTTCAGAGTTGGGATGGAAGAGCTAATAGTTTTAAAAACATTAGCCCCCATATCCCCTTTAGGTACGAAGAAAGATATCTCTTTGTGTTCTGGAAATTTTACTAACTCAAACAACAATTTTTTCGTTCTTTCACCTGCAATGGGTTTGGCGCCCCTTTTTCTAGCCTCCTGTAAAATCTCTGGAGTATCCGTGCCTTTTAATCCAACCTTGCCCCCCATACCTGCAATAGGATTAATAATAAGGCCAATTGTTTTCATAATATATCGTTCTCTTTGTACCAATTAATCGTATCTGTCAAACCAGTTTCCCAATCATAGTTTGGGGTAAAACCAAGTAAATCTTTAGCTTTCTGATTGGAATAGATACGATGTTGGACTGTAGATTCTACCGCAGCAGTTCTGTAGAAGAACTTCGGTTTTCTACGAATCCAATTAAGCAACTGGAATGGAGTAATAGCTCCTTTGAGTATCATCTTTGGTAAAGCAAAACGAGGAGGTTCTCGGCCTAAGCATTTGCAGATGATTTTCATTGCCTCATCTACTGACTTACACTCGTCTGAACAAATGTTGAAAATCTGATTCTTTGCAGCTTCCTTTCGAGCTAGGTCAAAACCTTGTACAACATCAGCTACATGAGTAAAATGAACTGTTCCCGCATTTCTAACCCGAAACCACGCTAGAACCTTATTTTTCGCAAGGGCCTCAATCCACCAGTACGAAACATCATCTACACACCTAGGACCATATACACCTGTTGGTCTTATAATGGTCCAAGTCATATCCCCTTTATGATCCATAACAATACTTTCTGTCCGAACCTTAGATCGTCCATATTCATACTGAGGATTATAGGGTGCTTTTTCTGTTGAATACTCCTCTTTCTTATTAACAAAAGGTACAGCACCAATCGCCTCAGTTGATGAGCAATATATGAATCGGGATACACCAGTTGATTCACAGGCTTCTAATAATGCCTTTGTTCCCTCTTCATTGAATTTAACATACAAATTTTTTTTTCCGAGAAATGTATAGTATGATCCTAAATGGTAAACCAGTTCAACGTTTTTAGGAATTTTTTTCAAAGAACTAGGGTCACCAAGATCGCCAATCCGAGTTTCAACCCCTAATTTTCCGAGTAAAGAAATATCACTAGTTTTGCGAACCATACAAACAACATCATGGCTGTCCGATACAAGTTTCTCAACTAAATGACTTCCGATAAATCCTGTGGCCCCTGTTACCAAGATTTTCATGTTTGTCTCATCTTTAGTACATTCTTTTCTTTGTAATATCTATTTTACTGTTTTCATGATTAGATCTTTCAGAGGAGAGAAATATCAAAAATTGTATCATCGTGTTGCCATAACAAAAAGAATCAAAACTATTGAGTATTTAGGAATTAAAGAGTCAATTTAAAAATTTATTCACCTATAGGTGACGATCTTGCATATAAGAATATTTTAAGGAGTTTAGTGGAGAATTATGGTAGTAGTTAATCCAAAACACTATAAAATACATCTAGAACCTGATCTGAGCAGTTTTAGGTTCGATGGAATAACTGAAATACTAATCGAAGCAGAAGATGACATCAACGAAGTTGTATTAAATGTCAATGATTTAGCACTATGGAGTTGTAAAGCAAAAGATAAAGAAGATTTTGTTGATTGTAATTTTTCTATCAACCCGAATGAACAAAAAGTCACGGTCAATCTTCCTGATTTCATGAACAATATCGAATTAAAAATAGAGTATACTGGAAAGATTAATGATTTAATGGTGGGTTTCTATAGAAGCAAATACGAACATGAAGGAAAAGTGGAATATATTGCAGTAACACAGTTCGAAGAAATTGATGCTCGTCGTGCCTTCCCTTGTTATGACCATCCTTCAAAAAAAGCTACTTTTGATATTGAATTTATTATTGATGAGAATTTAACAGGCATTTCTAATACTCCCATCATTGAAGAAGAGGATCTTGGTGATGGACGAAAACGAATAAAGTTTGAAACGACTCCAAAAATGTCTACTTATCTCTTATTCTTTGGTGTGGGTGATTTCGAGTTTATCGAGGATTCATCGGAAGAAATAGTTTTCAGATTAGCAACAACACCTGGTAAAACTAAATATGGTGAATTTGGATTAGAATTTAGTAAAAAATGTATAAACTATGGAGAAGAATACACTGGTATTAAGTTCCCTATAAAGAAAATGGATCAAATTGCAGTTCCGGATTTTGCTCATGGAGCCATGGAGAACTACGCAGCCATTACATACAGAGAGAATTTGTTACTTGTGTATCCTGGAATAACTTCAAAGGCTGGCCTTGAAACGATAGCAGAAGTTATCGCGCATGAAATTGCCCACATGTGGTTTGGTAACCTTGTCAGTCCTTCCGATTGGAAATATTATTGGTTGAATGAAAGTTTTGCCACATTATTTGGATTTGCAATAGCAGATCATTACTATCCTGATTGGGGGATATGGAATCAATTTTTAGTAGATGAAGTGAATGGGGCATTTGAACGAGACTCCCTTGTTGAAACACTTCCGATTGAACTACCTGGAGAAGGAGATCAAGTAAAAGTTACTCCTGCAACAGCCCCTATCATTTATAGTAAAGGCGGAGCTATTCTTCAGATGATAAAAGGTTATATAGGTGAAGATAATTTTAAGAAGGGAGTTAATCAGTTCCTCAAGAAATACGAATTCAAATGTGCTTCAACTAATGAGTATTTCATACCTTTTGACAAAGCAATTGGTGCCCCAATAAGTGATATGATGAAAACGTGGGTTTACCAACCTGGATATCCACTCGTTGAGGCGAAAAGAGAAAATAACGAGTTAGTTCTCTCTCAAAAAAGGTTTTCATTTCTGAATCAACATTCAGATCAATTATGGATGATTCCAATTACTATCTCCTTTTATAATGGTATTAATTATCTTAAAACTGAAAAGATACTTCTGGATGAGAGAACAACAATTACTTCCATTCCAGAGGGTAGTTCTGTCTTTAAAATCAATGTTGAGCAAACTGGATTTTATCGTGTTAAATATGAGAAAGAATCACTAAAAGAGCTTGGTAAATTAGTAATTAACAAAATTCTTTCCCCAAAAGATAGGTATGGTTTGCAAAATGATCTATATGCACTTGTTAGAAGTGGTGACTACTCTATTGATGAATATTTAAACTTCATGAATCATTATGAGAACGAAGATGCTTATTTACCATTGATCAATATCGCTGGAAACCTAATTCACGCGTATAATGTTATTGAATCCAAGAGGGAGAAAATTAGTGCTATCGGAAGGAAAATTTTTACACAAGTTTTAGATAAAATTGGTTATGAGCCAAAAGATGATGATTTACATACCATTTCATTACTCAGAAGCAATCTCCTTTGGGTAAATTTTAGATTTGATGATAAGCATGTTGCGGAATTTGGTTCTGAAAAATTCAAGGACTTAATGGAAGGAAAAAGTGTTCATCCTGATATTCTGGCTAATATAATGCGTATTGGTGCTGCTAGTGATGACTTTTCTTATGAATGGTTTATCAAGAAGTTTGAATCTCCTGAAACCGAAGAACAAGAAAGACTGTATATTCTAGGTGCTTTAGGTAGTTTCAATAATAAAAATACAATCTTTAAAGCGTTGAGTTATACAATGGAGAATGTTCCAAGCGGAAATAAAATCTACCCCATTGTTTACGCTGCAGGAAATCTTGAGGTCATAGATCAAATGTGGCTATGGTACCAAGAAAATCTATTACAACTAGAGAAATTACACCAGTATCATTACGAAACTGTTATTACAAGCGTTGTTTCTTTATCTGGACTTGGAAGAGAGGCAGAAGTAAAAAACTTCTTCGAGAAGTACATGAATGAAAGAGAATCAGCCAAAGATAGTATAAAAATGACGCTCGAACGATTAGAGATCAATTCTCGGCTTAGAGAAAGCTAATTTCATAGCATCCTTCATTCCGATAATTACTTGATGTCTAATCCTCATATAATTATTTCGGGATTAACCACTTTCCTGCTTGATAAATTAATTCGCCATCTAGAATGATTTTCGACTCAGAATCTTTCATTTCTTTTAATAAATCCCAGTGAACAGATGATTCATTTTTTGATCCAGACTCAGGATACCCAGAGCCTAAAGCAAGGTGAACAGTTCCACCCATTTTCTCATCAAAAAGCATATTTTTGGTGAAACGTTGGATACCATAATTAGTGCCAATTGCTAACTCTCCAAGAGTATCAGCATTTTCTTTAGTGAGTATCTTTTCCAAAAGCTTCTTTCCCTTTAGAACATCAAAACCTATTACTTTTCCCTCTTTAAATGTTAAACTAATGTCTTCAATCTCTTGACTTTCAAATATACCTGGATATGTGAATCTAATTGTGCCATTCACACCATCCTCATGTGGGGCAGTAAATACCTCACCATCAGGAAGGTTGTTGTCTCCATAGCAGTTTACCCACTTTCGATCTTTAATGGCTAGGGTAATATCAGTATCCTTTCCTATGATTTTTAGTTCAGATCCCTTATCTAAAATTTTAATAATCTGTTTGTGATCCTCTTTAACTTTCGTCTAAACTTTAACTGGATCTGGTTGATGCAGATTTAATGCCTTATAAGTAAATTCAAGATATTCATCACGTCCCATATTTGTTTCCTGAGCAAAAGCATTACAAGGATATGGTGATAAATTCCATTGAAGTTCTTTTGAAGCAGCCCGTTGTAAAAAGATTTTATCTATTTCTTTTCTTGCTTCTCTGAATATCACTTTTTTCTCTGGATCGATATTTGTTAATGCTCTTGTATTATAATCTGAATAGATTTGAATTAATTTCTTTACTTTTTTAAAAATTCAATTTCTAATGGATCAACATATTTGAGCTGTTTTTCGGAAGCATAATTGTATAGAATCTCCCTTTCACCATTAAAAAACAGCTTTACTCTGATAACATGTCCCCCTGCTTTAATAACTTCTCGATAAACCTCGCGAACCAGTACTCCTGCATTAGTTGAACCCGAAATGTAGACAGTATCCTCTGGTTGTACATTTACAGAGTATTTGACAATCAATTTTGCTAATTTCTCGGAATAATCGGCATACATTCCATAACCTCATGAAAAAGATTAATCATTGCAGAATTGGTTTCAAATAAAAAGAAGATGTCAAATTAAGAAGAAAAATTCTTTCTTATAGCATTCATGAAACAATCGTAATATACTATTCTCTCTTCCCGTAATATTGATTGATTTTAATTTTATAACGGATTAAGACTGACTTATTATAAAATCTAAGAATCTATTGATTTCTTCTTTGTAGTCTCCAAATATAAGTATATGATGATTTGCCAATGACCTCTCTAAAAAGTAGTCAACAGACTCATTTAGTGATACTTCGACTTGTGTTCTACAAGCGGACGAGCTATCTAGATTTGTGATTATTGTTCCTTTAGCTACCCACCATTGCGTTAAATTTTTCCCCCAGATTTTTAATATGGTTACTTTCTGTGGAATTTTGAATTTCCCCCTTATTCCCACACTCTTTCCTGATTCAAAATGGGTGGTGATTGAGTAGCTTTCCACCATTTTGAGAGGTACAGTACAATGTGCGAGAGTTACTGTATTCTTTTGTAAATTTATATTTACAACATTTCCCATAAAAGGCGTTTGACCAGTCAGTAAATGGAGTACCAACATAGTGAAGGTTGAGGGAAGATCACCTTCGCATCCTGCAATAATTCCTTGGTCATTAAGGTAAGATAATGCCAAACATGATGTGACATCAGTATTTTGTAACAGGGTGAAACATTCTACTGTGAGAGCATCAAGTTGAAACTCCTGAGTTAATTGTACCAATCTTTCAGTCACGTTTGCTGCTTCTTCAACCATTTGATTTGGTATTTCGATTTCAACTGCTTGATCTATGAATTGACCTTCCATTTTTTTGATGGTTTCAGAAATTTTTGTTTCGTTGAAGCTAATAAGTCTTGAACTGGGGATATATATAATTTTAGTCCCCCAAACTTTTTTAATAGCCTGTTCATCAACTTTAGAAGCAATTAACCAATCTGATGGAACACCAATCACTCCAATACGGCCATTCTCAAGATTTTGTTTGATATTAGCGTACTGCGTCCACAGTCTAATAATTTCAGCTAATTCTTTAAGAGTTCCATGAACTATTTTAGCTTCAATACCCTCTACTTCTAGGTATTTCCGTGTTTCCATCGCAGCTGGTAATGAGTTGTTGGAATCATAACTTAGTAAAATGATTGGGGGAGTTAACTTAGAGTGTTGAAAAAAGCTGATCATGGCATTCTCTGTGCCTCCTGTGCCTACAAAAAAGTAAAATCTTTCATCTGGTTGAGGAATATGTTCTTTAGGAGGAAAAATTTCAGGGATAATTAGTTGAGATTGATCGAGTAATAATTTAGATAAGATATCTTCCTGCACCGATTTTGAAGAAAGGGAAGAGAAAAATGGTATGATTTTGATCATAATTGTTTACACATCTGCGATTCCTTTATTACATTGTAGAAGATCATTCAGTGATTCAGCATAGTTAAGTAAAGGCAATAAATAAACCTCTAATGAATTTCGGATAGCTTTTTTAGTTTTTAATCATTACAGGTTAAAACGATCTTTCAATTTTTGAATATACTCACTGGTTTCGAAGCATTTTCTTCTATTTTAACGAATTTTTAGCTTTAGACAGAGATTTCAGAAAATATTAAAGACTTTTTATAAAGACAATTGAAATAATTGGTATTTTATTAGATCAATATGAATTTTGACTGTAAATCATGTAGTTTTTCAGAAAACTCCCGATAAAACAGCTCAGAAAGATACGAAATAGAAAACTAATAGGAATGATACATTATACCTTAATTTGAGCTTTGAAATAAGGTAATTATTGTATCAGTCAAAAGAATTAAAACATAAATCATTCAGTTTTAGCGTAATTTCTTTTGGATGATGAACCGGAAGAAATCAATCCTGATTACGTTCAAACGAATGTAAAAAGATATTGAAGAAAATAAATTCATTTCATGGAGATACTAAATTGAAAAAACTAAGAGTTTTTTTATTTGCATCAATTTTCCTAGTCGCAACACTTCCTCTTTCCACTTTGGTTAACGCAGAGGTAGAGGCATCAACAGATTTCGCTATTATCTTTGCCACTGGTGGTCTTGGAGACAAATCATTTAATGATGCTGCTTGGCGAGGAAAATTACAAGCAGAAGAGAAATATCCAGATATCACTATAGATTATGTAGAACC
>JAEOTY010000179.1 GCA_016839625.1 Candidatus Hodarchaeota archaeon | reverse complement strand
TAGCGGCACGCTGACGCTGACCACCCGAAAGTTGGGAAGGATAATGATTAAAACGATCATCCAAACTAACAGAAGATAATAATTGTTTGGCACGAGAAGAACGAGACTTGCAACCGCCAAAATAACCTGCAAGCATGACGTTCTCAAGAACAGTCATGGTAGGAAGTAACCCAAAAAACTGGAGAACAAAACCAGTATTTCGAGCGCGGAAAGAAGCAAGCCAGCTTTCAGAACGACCAAGAAGAGACTGTCCGCAGACTTCTAACAGCTGACCATTAGTCTTAGTTGGACGATCCAAACCAGCAAGGAGGTGAAGAAGGGTAGACTTACCACAGCCTGAAGCCCCAATAATCGCTACAAAAGATCCCTCTTCAATCGAAAGACTCACATCATTTAAAGCAACAGTTTGTTGAACACCATTGAAAATTTTGGATAAATTGAGAGCATGAACCGCCATCAAAGGTAAAGGAGGAGGAGATTCTACAAGTGCTTCTTGCATCATAATAATTCACCAAACCATGAATAACAACAAATTCTTCTAAAACGAATTATCACTCTCAATCCCCTCTTTTAACATCATTTTTTGCGGTTAATGAAAAAAAGAACACAGTATTGGTTGATGTTCTAGTTTCCTGTTGTCGCTTCCAAAATTAGGTAAACCTCTGTTTAACACTTACCAAGAGACTAGGTCTAAAAAACAAATAATTCTATTCGAGGGAACATATAGAATCAACTACTTATGCCGATAAATTTCAACAGAAAATTTGATACAGTTTTCGCAAACTGAAAAATGAATCACTCCGTCTTTCCTTCACATAAAAATATTTTTAATTTTTTACTTTTCTCTTATAAGGATGCTATATAGACAAGATTTGATGTTAATAGAACGCTAGGTCTGGATAACACATGAAAAAATTTACTGAAACAAATAGAAAACGTTGGGATGAGCTAGCTGATATTCACTACAAGGGAAAATTCTATAATATTGAAAAATTTAAGGAAGGAGGAATTTCAATCAGTGATCTCGAGATTAATGAAGTAGGGGATGTGAAAAGAAAAAAATTATTACATCTACAATGTCATTTTGGGAAAGATACATTATCTTGGGCACGACTCGGAGCTCAAGTTACGGGAATTGATTTTTCTGGTCGAGCAATAGAACTTGCAAAGCACCTAAGTAAAGAAACAGGCCTTGGCGCAACATTTATTCACACAGATATATACGAATTGGATAAAACAAGCTTACAACCTAATAGCTTTGATATTGTTTTCACTAGCCATGGAGCGATCTATTGGTTACCAGATTTAAAAAGATGGGGAGAACTAATTTCTTTCTTTTTAAAACCAGGAGGCTTCTTTTACATTGCTGATTCTCATCCAACAGGTAATATTTTCGATGATGAGAATAAAAGGGATCTTATTATCCGCTACCCCTATTTTCACCAAGAAAAACCTCTTGAATTTGAGGAGGAAGGATCATATGCCGATGAGGAAGCAGAATTGCAAAATAAAATAGAATATGGTTGGGTTCACGATTTAAGTTACATTATTAATTCGTTAATTAACGCAGGTTTACGACTTGAGTTTATTCATGAGTATCCATTTGTATCATGGAAGATGTTCCCATTCCTTGAAGAGAAAGAGGATGGTTGGTGGTATCTACCAGAAAGATTTCAAAAAATACCATTGATGTTTACATTAAAAGCAAGAAAAGACTAATTTTTCACTCCTACTACATCTTAATCGACTTAAATTAGTATGTTCTCAGATTATTCTAGCTGAAAAATTCTCCTCACTTAATCTATTATACCGTTTCAACGCCCCAAATGCTAGGAAGGAGAAACAAAGAAAACCTGAAAAAAGAATGATTTTCTGACCAGTTGCCATTATGATTAGTCCTCGTTCAGTCATAGGAAAAGGATTAATTAATACTAATAACAGGTAAATCGCTAAAAGAACTGCATAAGATATGATAACATATCCGTACTGATTTGGATACGAATGATTAAGCAAGATAGGAATAGTATAAAAACTAAGAGCAATAGCAGAAAATATTCCAAAAGTAACGGCAGCGGATAAATGGATTGTAGGAAAAAGATCGACAGGAAAAAGAGCTGTTCCAATCCCAAATAATGCTGATATAATTCCACTGATTGCTGCCAAGTTACAAAATAATCTTTCAGCTCTTTTCTCGCTAAAAAAAAAGCTCATGGACATATAAAAAGGGATGAAAAATATATTCACGAGAACTAACGCAATAATATACAGAACCCTGGATACTAAATTTTTATCTCCTGTAAGCGACTGGGTACGTCCCAAATCACTTACTGCATTTGTAAAAAAGGAATATCCCGATTTACTTGGATTTAATTCTGTACCACCTGGATAAAAAATCATTGCTAAGGCACATAGGACAAAAAATTGTGTCACACCAATTATTGTTAAAATAAAAGCCCATTTTCTCCATTTATTGAATTTCATAATTAATCCATTCTTTTCGTAAGTTCATAACCTTGAGAATAACTGAGCAATGCTCAGTTAAAAAGGTTAATTTAGAGGCAAAAACTATGTGATAATTATGGAGAAACCAAAGAAATTTTCTCGCAATAAGCAGGAAAAAATTAATTCCATTTACAATACTTTTTTTGAGCTTCTTAATGAGATCGGTTATGATAAAATCACAACTAATCTAATAGCAGAAGTT